>CAYVDQ010000113.1:0-4640 GCA_964450615.1 uncultured Eubacteriales bacterium
CCATGTCCAGCGGAAACGTTTGGCAGGAACTGTTGGAAAACGAGGAACTGCTCAATACCCAGTACGATGTGATCGCGGGCAAAATGCCATCGTCGTACGATGAGATCGTGCTGATGGTGGACGAGAACAACGAGGTCAGCGATTATACGCTGTATGCACTCGGCGTTTTGGATGCCGCCGATCTGAAGGCGATGTTTGAAGCCGCCACCAAAGGCGAGGAAATCCCCACGCAGGACATCACCAACTACAGCTATAACGAGATCTTGGCATTGCGTTTCAAGCTACTTGTCAATACCGACTATTACGAGAAAGACAAGACGGGCAACTGGATCGATCGCTCAGACGATGACGTGTACCTGCTCGAAAAACTGGAAAACGCAACCGAACTGAAAGTGGTCGGTATTCTTCGTCCCTCCGAGAATGCGACGGTTTCGCAGACCGGCGGCACGATCGGATACCGTGCCGATCTGATGCGGTATCTGGTAAGCGAGGTCAATAAGAGCGCCATTGTCAAAGAGCAGAAAGAAACTCCCGACACCGACGTATTAACCGGTTTGCTGTTTGATAACGGTGAAGAAAAGACCGTTACGATGGCGGATATCCAGGCGTATATGGCAACCCTGCCCGCCGACGAGCAAGCATCTATGGGTGCCTCTTTGCAGCAAATGCAGATGCAGGGTATGAGTGAGGAACAGATCTGCACCATGTTCGCAAGCTCGATGAATCAGTCGTCGGATGCGACATACGACGGCAATCTCCTGGCCTTCGGTGTAGCCGATTTGGCAAAGCCCAGCGGCATCAACATTTATCCAAAGGATTTTGAGGCAAAAGAAGATATCGAGTCCTACATCACACAGTACAACGAGGGCGTCGAAGAAGCAGATGCCATCAATTATACCGATTACATCGGACTCATGATGTCCTCGGTCACCACCATCATCAACGCGATTACCATCATTCTTATCGCGTTTGTGGCGATCTCGCTGGTGGTTTCCTCCATTATGATCGGTATCATCACCTATATTTCCGTTTTGGAACGGACCAAGGAGATCGGTATTCTGCGCGCGATGGGCGCGTCTAAGCGCGACATCTCCCGCGTATTCAACGCCGAAACGATGATCGTCGGCTTTACGGCGGGGGCGCTCGGTATCGGTGTAACGCTGCTGTTGGTGTTGGCAGCCAATGCGATCATTTATCCGCTTACGGGCATCGCCAACGTTGCCAAATTACCGATAGACGGTGCGATCCTGCTGGTGGTTATCAGCATCGTGCTGACACTGATTGCGGGGCTTATCCCCTCTCGCGTAGCCGCACGCAAAGATCCTGTGGTCGCTTTGAGAACCGAATAATTCACAAACAAAAACGCGGTAGAGCAAATTACTCTACCGCGTTTTTGTACTATACCATAAGAGAGTCGAACCCCGCAATGCCTATAGACAAACTTTTTGGTGCTTTTCCCGTTTTTGTCATTGGCAGGCGTCAGCCTGCCTGCTGCCGCAAACGAAAAAATCTCACAAAAATTTTTGCCTATAGGTGCAAAGCAGTTGTCGCCTGTCGGTTTTTTGTCCGGATCACAAACGATTTTTTCGGCATACTGGCGTATGGCGGAAAAAGCTGAGGCAATACGGGCAGAAAACCGCGGCGAAAACCATTGCGAGTTCGGCTCCCTTATGGTATAAAATTATACGCCCGAGTAAGCGGAGAAACCGCCGTCAACCGGTAACACGACACCGGTGATGAAGCTTGCCGCCTCGTTATTGAGAAGGAACAGCAACGCACCGTCTAATTCGTCGGATTCACCGAAACGACCCATCGGCGTCGCGGCCAAGATCTTGCCGGTACGCGCCGTAGGCGTGCCGTCGTCATTAAACAACAGCTTTGCATTCTGCTTTGTCGAGAAGAAACCGGGGGCGATCGCGTTGACGCGGATCCCCACACGGCTGAAATGCACCGCCAACCACTGTGTAAAGTTCGAAATAGCGGCTTTGGCGCCGGAATAAGCAGGAATCTTAGTCAGCGGCGTGTAGGCGTTCATACTCGAAATGTTAAGAATATTACATCCTTCTCTGCCCACCATCTGACGGGCGAACGCCTGCGTGGGCAGCAACGTTCCGAGGAAGTTTAAGTTGAACACAAAGCCGACACCCGTAGCGTCCAGATCAAAAAAGCTCTTGGTATCGGCATCGATATCGCCAAGTTCAAAATACTCCTTATCGGTGGTGGCTTTCGGGTTGTTGCCGCCTGCGCCGTTGACTAAAATATCGCATTTGCCGAGTTCTTTTTCAACCTCGTCGGCGACTGTATAGCAGATATCCTTATCCAGCACGTTGCAGGAAAATGCCTTAGCAACACCGCCCTCGGCCGTGATCTCATCAGCATAGCCTTGCGCCGCTTCCAGATTGATATCCAGCAGTGCAACCTTGGCGCCCGCTCGTGCCAGCGTTTTGGCAAACGCGGAGCACAGCACACCGCCGGCACCGGTGACGACCGCGACCTTGCCGGTCAAGTTTGTATTCAGTACATTAGCCATTTACTTTCCCTCCGCTTTTTCACAGGCTTCAAACAAGCCGTTGATATAGGCGGCGCCCAGCGCGCGGTCGTAAAGACCGTAACCGGGCTTGCCGGTTTCACCCCAGATCATACGACCGTGGTCGGGACGGACGTAGCCGTCAAAACCGGTTTCCACCAACGCTTTGACGATCTCGTACATATCCAAACTGCCGCAGTTTGACAGGTGACCGCTCTCTTCAAAGCTGCCGTCCTCCATCAAAGTGACCTGACGGATGTGCATAAAGGCAATGCGATCCATCGCACTGTATTTGCGAACCATTTTCGGAATATCGTTGAACTTGGCACAGCCGAGCGAGCCGGTGCAAAGGCACAGGCTGTTCGCGGGGCTATCCACAATGGCAAGCAGACGATCCAAATTCTCTTCGCAGGTGATGATGCGCGGAATACCGAAGATCGGATACGGCGGATCGTCGGGATGGATCGCCATACGCACACCGACCTCTTCCGCAACCGGAATGATGCGCTTCAAGAAGGTTTCCAAATTGTGCCACAAGCCTTCCTCACCAAGCGTGCCATAGGCACTGATAAGCTCACGGACCTCTTCCTGCGTATAACTGGAATCCCAACCGGGCAGATGAATATCGTCTTTGAGCGGATCGAGATCGCGCATTTGATCCCAGTACATCACAAGACTGGTGGAACCGTCGGCCGCCTCTTTATCCAACTGCGTGCGAGTCCAGTCAAACACCGGCATAAAGTTATAGGTGATACACTTGATACCATATTTCGCACAACGACGAATATTCTCGCAGTAGACCTCGATCAGTTCATCGGCATTCGGTGCGCCGAGCTTGATCTCTTCGGGAACCGGAACCGATTCCACGATATCAAACAGCATACCGTTTTCTTCAACCTGCTGTTTCATACGGGCAAGGCTTTCCTCCGGCCATACCTCACCGGGTTTTACATCATACACAGCGCTAACGACGGACCGCATATTGGGGATCTGACGGATATACTGCAGGGAGATCGGATCGCTTTCTCCGTACCAACGAAAGGACAGTTTCATACAAACCCCTCCTACAATCAGCGCTGTACGCGGCCGGAGCCGTCACCGCCGGCGAGCTTTTCAACCTCGCTGACGGATACTCGGTTGTAGTCACCCTCAACCGAGTGCTTGAGCGCGGAAGCCGCAACAGCAAATTCAATCGCTTCCTTAGAAGATTTACCGGACAGCAGCGCATAAATGAGGCCGCCGCCGAACGAGTCACCGCCGCCCACACGGTCGACAATGTGCAGATGATACGATTTGGAGAAGTGATAGTCCTCACCGTCGTACAGCATACCTGCCCAGTCGTTATCGCTGGCAGAGATCGAGGTGCGCAGGGTGATGGCAACCTTCTCAAAGCCGAATTTATCGGCAAGTTGTTTGGCAACTGATTTGTAACCCTCGTGATTGAGTTTGCCGCCGTAGATGTCGGTGCCCTCAGCTTCGATGCCGAAGACGTCTTTGGCATCTTCCTCGTTGGAGATGCAGACATCGACATACTGACATAGCTCGGTCATCGCGGCACGTGCTTCATCACGCGTCCACAGCTTACCGCGGTAGTTGAGATCACAGGAGATCTTGACACCTCTTGCCTTAGCGGCTTTGCAGGCGTCCTTGCAGATCTCGACAACGTTCGGGCCGAGCGCGGGAGTGATACCGGTGAAGTGGAACCAATCGGCACCTTCAAAAATATCGTCCCAATCAAAATCCTCAGGCTGTGCCATCTGGATTGCAGAATATTTGCGGTCATAGATGCACACCGAACCGCGCTGAGAAGCGCCCTTTTCCAGGTAGTAGATACCCACGCGCTCGCCGCCACGCACGACCTTGGAGGTGTCGACGCCGAAATAGCGCAGGGAATCCACGGCCGCCTGACCGATCGCGTGCTTCGGCAGCTTGGTGACATATACGCTGTCTAAACCGTAGTTGGCCAGCGATACCGCGACGTTGGCTTCGCCGCCGCCGAAGGTAGCCTGCATCTGATCGTTTTGGAAAAACCGATAGTAACCGTTGGGGGCAAGGCGAAGCATCAGTTCGCCGAATGTGACAACTCTGCTCATTGTTTGATCTCCTTTACTAA
>CAYVDQ010000114.1:0-4618 GCA_964450615.1 uncultured Eubacteriales bacterium
CCGCGTCCACCGCCTTCTGAATGCCGCGCTTGACACCCATCGGGTTGGCACCGGCAGCCACGTTCTTCATACCCTCACGGATGAGCGCCTGCGCGAGCAGGGTCGCCGTGGTGGTACCGTCACCGGCAACGTCGTTCGTCTTGGTGGAAACCTCTTTGACGAGCTGTGCACCCATGTTCTCAAACGCGTTGTCCAGCTCGATCTCTTTGGCAATGGTCACACCGTCATTGGTGATGAGCGGAGCACCGAACTTCTTATCCAACACCACGTTGCGGCCGCGCGGACCGAGCGTGATCTTCACGGTGTTCGCCAACTGGTCCACACCGGCCTGCAGCGCCTTGCGCGCTTCTTCGCCATACAGAATCTCTTTCGCCATGATTCGTTCCTCCTAATACTCTACATTACTCAACGATCGCCAAAATGTCACTCTGGCGAACAATGGTGTACTCCTCGCCGTCCATCTTGACTTCGGTACCGGAATACTTACTGGTAATGACCTTATCGCCAACCTTGACATACATCGTCACGTCTTTGCCCTCCACATTACCACCGGGGCCCACCGCGATGACTTCTGCCACCTGCGGTTTCTCTTTTGCCGAACCGGCGAGGATAATACCGCTTTTGGTAGTCTCCTCGGCTTCAACCATTTTGATGACTACTCTGTCAGCCAAAGGCTTCATCGTCATAATAAATTCCTCCTTACGAGATATAAAATACAAGGTTTAGCACTCTTTCTCAAAGAGTGCTAAACCTATTGTATCAACTTTGCGGGAAAAATCAAGTAGAACTTTGGGAAATTGCGGAATTTTTATAATTTTTTAACAATTCCTCAATGTTAGCCGCCGGATAAACGAACTTGACAGCTTTCGGATGCAATTCAAAACTAACTGCCGTGGTGGTAAAGCACTCGCCGTCTGCCGTCACGCAAGCAGGTTTGTCCGCCAACACCTGCATTTTGGTACCGCGGAACGTCTCACAACACGGCAGATCCAAATGCTGGCCGGTTTTATACAAATTGAGAATCGACAGCACTTTGAGATGGCTGATTTTGCTGATAAGCACGAAATCCAACAATCCGTCATCCGGCTCGGATAACGGTGAGCCGTGATACCCGCCACCGTAATATTGACCGTTTGCCGCGAGCGCAAACATATAGTTGCCGCTGCGCTCCACCGTTCCCTGCGGTGTTTCCATCACGATGCGCAGCTGCTGACCGAGCGGACGCAAAAAGGTCTGCACCAACGCCAAATTATAAGCCATTGAACCGTTGACAAAAGGCAGATGCTTATACCGCGCCATGCGATTGGCGACGTCCGCATCCATACCCATCGAGCACATATTGAGAGACCACTTGCCGTTGCACAAAACGGCATCCACCGGACGCGCCTCTCCCATAATCAATGCGCGGAAATCATCAAACAGCTCTCGTTCCGGGAGCATCCGCAGAAAGTCGTTACCGGAACCGCACGGTATGCAGGCAAGCTCTGCATTTTCTGCTTGCGCTAAACCGTTAACGACCTCCAACACCGTGCCGTCGCCGCCGCAGGCATAGAAGCGAACCGCATCACCGGTTGCCACTTCTTCCTGTACGATCTCGGTTGCATGACCGGGACGGTCGGTAACACAGATACGGTAGTCCATCGGGTATTTTTCAAAAAACGACTCGATGGTCGGCTGCAACTGCAGCGCCGCCTGTGCCTTACCCGCCGTGGGATTTAAGATGAAGATGTGCCGCATGGAAGAATTCCTCCTTGTTTCACATTCACCGATAGTAGCAATACAACTGGCATTTCAGCATGCCGTTATACAGCTTTCGGCGTTTGTCGGCCTTTCGTCCGAATAATTCCTCAAACGTCTCGTCAGGACTGATGATAGCATAACTCCATCCCGCTTTCGGGACAAACACCTGCCCCATCACGCGATACAATTCCTGCGCCGTTTGAATATCCAACAACCGTTCACCATAGGGCGGATTACACAGCACCACACCGCTGTCCCCCTCCGGTACAAACTGTCTGAGATCGCGTACACTCGCACGCACCTCACTTGCGACGCCCGCCTTTGCAGCGTTCTCCGTTGCCAACCGCACCGCCTCGGGATCGATATCCCCTCCGATGGCGGTAAACGCCCGATTGGATAACACCTGCTCCATCGCGCGCTGCCGTTCGGCACGCCACACCTCGTCCGGCATCCAATTCCAATCCATAAACGCGAACCGTCTGCGAATACCCGGTGCAATGCGCCGCGCGGCGAGTGCGGCTTCAATCAGCAACGTGCCCGACCCACAGCACGGATCGATCACACGGTCGGCAAGTCTGGCGCGGGTAACGTCAACGATCGCGGCAGCAAGCGTTTCTTTGATCGGCGCACCGCCGGCATTTTGACGGTAACCGCGTTTGTGAAGCCCCGCTCCACTGGTATCGATCAGCAGGGACACCTCATCCTTTAAGATGGTGAATTGCACTTGCACCGTCGCCGCTGTTTCCTCAAACCAGGCAATACCGTATTTCGTTTTCAGCCGTTCGACAATGGCCTTTTTAATGATGGATTGGCAATCCGGCACACTGTGTAACGTCGAATTCAGCGACCACCCCTTGACCGGAAACGCGTCCTTGCGAGAGATAAAGCGCTCCCACGGCAACGCTTTTACGGCTTGGAACAATTCCTCAAAGGTGCGCGCCGAAAACGAGCCGACCAACAACTGGATACGCTCCGCGTACCGACTGCCGATATTGGCGCGTGCCAATATGTCCTCTCCGCCGGAGAAGAGCACGCGCCCGTTTTGCGGGGTCACGTTCTGCGCACCCATACGGCGCAGCTCATCACCTAAGATCCCCTCTATGCCGAACAGGCACGGAGCACAAAATTCAAAAGTCTGCATATACGATCCTTTACAATCCTTTATATGGTAATGGTGGCATGTCGCGTCACGTGACAACCGACGTTGATCGCCAGCGGCAGGCCGGCAATATGGGTGGGATACGTTTCAATCGCCACGTGCAGTGCCGTTGTATCCCCACCGAACCCTTGCGGGCCGATCCCCAACGCGTTCACAGCATCCAGAATTTCCTTTTCCAAAGCCGCATACTCCGCATTCGGATGCGCCTGATCAAACGGGCGGCAAAGGGCTCGTTTGGCAAGCAACGGACACAATTCAAAATCGCCGCCTATACCAACACCCAGCACCACCGGCGGGCAGGGATTGGAACCCGCTTCTTTAACGGTGTTGATCACATGAGCAATGATATCTTCCTTGGTCGCTTGTGCGGGAGTGAGCATATACAACCGGCTCATGTTTTCACTGCCAAAGCCCTTGGGAGCCACCGTCAACGTCAAGGCATCACCGGCAACCAAGGAAATATGAATCACAGCCGGTGTGTTATCGTTGGTGTTCACGCGTTCAAGAGGATCTGACACCACCGAACAACGCAACAACCCTTCCGTATACCCGCGGGAAACACCGCGGTTGATTGCCTCCTCCAGCAAGCCTCCGGTAATGTGGACCTCCTGCCCCAGTTGCACAAAGACAACCGCCATGCCCGTATCCTGACATACCGGAAGCTGCCGCGCCCCGGCGACGGCGATGTTTTCCTCCAAATCGCACAAAATCTCACGGGCAAGCGGCACGCGCTCACATTGTTGGGCACAAGCCAAAGCCTTACACACATCAGGTGGCAAAGAGCGGTTTGCCTGTATACAAAGATCGCGCACGGCTTGCTCAATCTTTAAAACCGATATCTCGCGCATTTCGTCACCCCTTCACTGTGATAAAAAATGCCGTTACCATCGGGCAACGGCACGTTAAGTATCTTTTTTATGATTTTCTGTTGCGGGAAAAACCACCGTGCTTGCCGTCCAGCGACCGCTTGAGATCCAGCATCTTTTCATCACTGGTCTGCTTAAAACGCGACATCATCTCTTCAAAGCTGCTGCTCTCGGTACGGGTGGACTGCCACTCAAAGCCGCCGGGACGGCCGGGCGACGTGTGGCGCGGTGTACTGCGGTTGGTACGTGTCGGGGGATCCATTGCTTTTTTGATGGAAAGACTGATCTTGCCATCCTCACCAATGTTCAGGATCTTGACCTTGACCTGCTGATTTTCCGTGACATGATCGCGGATTTCCTTTACGTACGTTGGTGCAACCTCCGAGATATGCACCATACCGGTCTGACCGCCCTCCAGTTCGACGAATGCGCCAAACTTAGTAATACCGGTCACCTTGCCCTCAACACAAGTACCCACTTCCAACGCCATTTTGCGGAGTTCCCCCTACTGCACTAACTGGTTAGCCAAAACATTCAAACCCGAACCTGATTTTGAGGGGCGAATTTTCTGTTGTGGCATCGTTAAAATACTCGTTAATCCGGAAGGATTAACTGCGTTTTTGCCTCGCACGCCAAAAAATTCGACGCCCTCAAAATTCTGCGACCCAAAAGGTGCGGGATTTTGAGATGATTTTTGGTGCTGAGGAGAAAGCAAGGCTGACGCCTGCTTGCGACGAAAAGCCAAAAAGCACCGAAATCCAACCCTTTTGGGCTGATTCGGGTTTCAATGCTTTGGCTAATCGTTCGGGATCTCGACTAAGATCGTCTCACCCGGTCTTGCCATGCCTTGCTT
>CAYVDQ010000115.1:0-4539 GCA_964450615.1 uncultured Eubacteriales bacterium
GTCCTCGGTCACGGTCATCCGCGGTCTTGCTCTGGACGACATTGGCTTTCGCGATCTGTTTCGCGTGCTGTGGAAGGAATGTCGGGTCGCGCTGTTGTGCGGGGTCGTTCTGGCGGCGGCGACGTTTCTCAAAATTTTAGCGGTGGATCGGTGGCTGCTCGGTATGGCGGTGACGTTGCCGGAAGCCGCGGTGGTGTGCGTCGCGCTGTTTATCACGGTGCTCATCGCCAAGCTGGTCGGCTGTTCGTTGCCGCTGTTTGCCAAGCGCGTCGGCTTTGACCCTGCGGTGATGGCGAGTCCGTTTATCACGACCATCGTGGATGCGATCTCGTTGCTCGTGTATTTCGGCGTCGCGTCGGTGATACTTTCCACTTGACGAACGGCGGATATGCGCGTATAATATAGGAAAAGAATAGTCTTCGGGGCGGGGTGAGATTCCCCACCGGCGGTATAGCCCGCGAGCGCGCATGCGTTGATTTGGTGAGATTCCAAAGCCGACGGTACAGTCCGGATGAAAGAAGACGTTAGATTAAAAGCAAACGCCCCACAGCCATTGTCTGTGGGGCGTTTTTCAGATCGTGAGGGATATCGGATGAACAAAACAAGGCGGATCGATACAAAACGGCTGGTGGTACTGGCACTGCTGGCGGCGCTCAGCTATGCCAGCGTGGCGCTGTTCCGCATACCGGTGGTGCTGTTCTTGAAATACGAGCCAAAGGATTGTATTCTGGCGATCTGCGGCATGCTGTACGGACCGCTTCCCGCGCTGAGTACGGCTGTGGTCGTTGCGTTGCTGGAGATGGTCACGGTCAGCGATACCGGTGCGATCGGACTGCTGATGAACGTGCTGTCGTCGGCGCTGTTTATTTGTCCGTCGGCGTTTTTGTATCAGCGCAAGCGCAATTTAAAGAGCGCCGTGCTGGGACTCGTGTGCGGTGCCCTGCTGATGACGGTGGGCATGCTGCTTTGGAACTGGCTCATTACGCCGCTGTATATGAATATGCCGCGTCAGGCGATAGTTGAATTGCTGTTGCCGGCGTTTTTGCCGTTCAATCTGCTCAAGGCATCGCTCAACGCGGTGCTCACCGTGTTGCTGTATAAAACGGTTGTTACCACGCTTCGCAAGGCACGTCTGGTTCCGCAAGCTACGACCGCGCACGACCGTAAGCTCGGTGTCAGCGTGTGGGCGGTCGGTCTTGCGGCTTTGCTGACGCTGATCCTGATCCTGCTGGCTTGGCGGGGGATCCTGTAACGGACGACTGTGTACGGGCACGGCTGTCGGGGTAAATGCGCGTCGGGCGCTTGTCTTTTTTCGGCATACTACACTCTCCTTTTAAAGTAGTATCGTGCCATCTACGCGTAAATATACCAAAATTCTATTGACAAGACCTCTGCTGAAATGACATAATAAGGTGTAGGGAAGAACGAGAAAGAAGGGTTGTCCTATGAGTAAATATACGGCCGCCGATATCGTGCGTATCGTGGAAGAGGAAAACGTACGCTTTATCCGTTTGCAATTTACCGATATTTTCGGTGCGTTCAAAAACGTGGCGATCACCGCAAGTCAGCTGCAAAAGGCGCTTAGCAACCAGTGCATGTTTGACGGGTCTTCCATCGAGGGCTTTGTGCGTATCGAGGAATCGGATATGTACCTGTATCCGGATTACGACAGTTTTTTGATCTTCCCTTGGTACGAAGCGAACGACGGCAAGGTTGCCCGCTTGATCTGCGACGTATACAAGCCGGACGGCACGCCGTTTGAGGGCGATCCCCGCGGTCTGCTCAAGCGTGTGCTGAAGCAGGCGGAGGACATGGGCTTCTCGGCGTTTAACGTGGGACCGGAATGTGAGTTCTTCCTGTTCGATAAGGATGAAAACGGCTATCCCACCACCCGCAGTAAGGATCGCGGTGCGTATTTTGAGCTCGGCCCCACCGATCTGGGCGAGGCGGCACGGCGCGATATGTGCCTGACGCTGGAGGACATGGGCTATGAGATCGAAGCCTCGCACCACGAGTGCGCCAACGGTCAGCACGAGATCGACTTCAAGTATACCGACGCGCTGAGAGCGGCGGATAACATCGTGACCTTTAAGCTGGCGGTCAAGACGATCGCGAACCGTCACAATATGTATGCGACCTTTATGCCCAAGCCGGTCTTCGGCAAGGCGGGCAACGGTATGCACGTCAACATGTCCTTGATGAAGGACGGCAAGAATGCGTTTTACGATCCCGATCAACCGATGGGATTGAGCAAAACGGCGTATCATTTTATCGCGGGTCTTCTGGAGCACGTGCGCGGGATGAGCGCCGTCACCAATCCGTTGGTGAATTCCTATAAGCGATTGGTATCCGGCTATGAGGCGCCGGTGTATGTCGCGTGGTCGGCCAGCAACCGCAGTCCGCTGGTGCGTGTGCCGGCGTCCCGCGGCATGTCGACCCGACTGGAGCTGCGCAACCCCGATCCGTCGGCAAACCCGTATCTGACGCTGGCCCTGTGCCTTGCGGCAGGTCTTGACGGTATTCGCCGCGAGCTGACGCCGCCGCCGGCTGTCGAGGAAAATCTGTTTGAGCTCGACGAGGACGAGCGCGAGCGCTTGGGGATCGTACACCTGCCCTCAAACCTGAAAGAGGCGGTGCGCGCGATGAAGGCGGATGAGCTGATCCGCGAAACGCTGGGCGAGCACATTTTCCCCCGCTACGTACAGCACAAGACCAACGAGTGGGACGAGTACAAGGTGCGCGTCACACAGTGGGAGATCGATCGCTATTTAGCGAGATATTAAGGAGGGTATCATGAGCAACGTCATTATCACCATTGCCCGTCAGTTCGGCAGCGGCGGACACGAGATCGGCCGCCGTCTGGCAAAGCGGTTGGACATTCCGATGTATGATAAGGAGCTCATTACGCACGCTGCCGAGGAGAGCGGACTGTCGGAGGAGATCCTGCATTACTTTGATGAGAAGCCCACCAACAGTCTGCTGTATTCGCTGTCGACCGGCACCTATGCGATGGGTGGCGACGGTGCGGTCAATTATTCGTTGCCCGTCAATCAGCAGGTGTTCCAGGCGCAGTTCGATGCGATCCGCTCCTTGGCGGAGAAAAGCTCGTGCATCATCGTCGGCCGTTGCGCCGATTACGTGCTGGAAAAGCACGAGGGGCTGATCAGCGTGTTCCTGTACGCCGATCTGAACGATCGCATGGAGCGCGTGGCGGAGTATGACAAGATCACGCTGCCGGAGGCGAAAAACCGTATCGCGAAAAGTGATAAGCGCCGCGCAAGCTATTATAATTTTTATTCCGGTAAAAAATGGGGCGTGGCCGGCACCTACGATCTGTGCATCAACACCAGCGCCGTCGGGTACGACAACGCGGTGGAGCTGATTGCCAAGTTCGTGGAAATGAAGCAGGCGCAAAGCAGATAAGCGTTTAAGGGACTCCGCTGTTCGGAGTCCCTTTTTGTTAAAAATTCCCTTGTAAGTTTCCCTGCCGGCAGCACACTCTATTACCGAAAAGGAGTGGTGGACATGTCAAAAAGCCTGATGAAATTTATGAAGGGCATGGGCATCGGCCTGGCGGTCGGCTGTCTTGCCGGTGCGGTGGGTAACCAGTATATGCACAGCGGCAAAAAAGGCCTCAAGAAAAATCTCGGCAAGGCGCTCAAAAACATGAGCAATCTGGTCGAAGAGGTCGGCGAAATGTTTTGATCCGAAAGCACTGCCCGCGGGCAGTGCTTTTTTCTTGACGAAAGCGGCGTTCTTTTGTATAATAGAGCTGTTCTTATTTAAGGAAAGTAGGGTGAGCCTATGAAATCGGACGATCTGAAAGAGCGCAGTCAAAGTATTTTAGGCACGGAGGACGCTGAGACACCGGCTCAGCCGCTCGACGAAAAGAAAACGAAGATGTCGCCGGAAGAACGCAAAAAGGTGAGATCTTTCGCGCTGACTGCCGGAATTTCCTTGCTGGTGGTGGCTGCCGTCTTTGCGGTCGGTGCCGTCGTCGGCAGCCGCGTGCAAAAAGAGGAGGCTGCCCGCGAGCCGCGGGAGGAAACCCCCGTCTTTTCCGCTACGCTGGAGGAGGATGAACGGAAAGAGAACGATATCACCTCCGCGATCACCGAGGCGTATTACACGGCGAGCAACGGTATGATGGTCACCATCGAATTCTTTAACGATACGGATACCGATGAGCATATCTCCAAAGTGATCGTTACTCTCTGTACCGAAGAAGGGGGCGTCATTGCGAAGGCCCAAAGCGCCGGTATGAAATCGGACTTTGCGGTGCCGGCGGGCGGAACCAACGAGATCACGATGTATATCAAGCCGGAGTACGTGTCCATTACGGACGATCTGTTGGAAACGTTGCAGTACGAGATCACCGTGGAGCACGAAGCGGTTGCGTGACAGCGGGAATATAAGGCGGTAAGCGCATGGTGCTTGCCGCTTTTTTGTTTTTTCAAAAAAATTTTAAAAAACCCCAAAAAAAGTGTTGACAAAGGGGAAATGGAGTGGTATTATAGCAAAGCTGTCGCAAAAACGGCG
>CAYVDQ010000116.1:0-4529 GCA_964450615.1 uncultured Eubacteriales bacterium
ATCTGGTGGAAGCGCGCTTCCCGAACCTTAAAGGAAAGGTTCTCATCAACGATATCGGCACCACCATCGGCAGTCACACCGGTCCCGGCACCGTCGCCCTGTTCTTCTGGGGCGAAGAACGCAAGGATTAAACACAAAAAGCACCGCTGTAGGCGGTGCTTTTTTGTGCTAAAACTCATCTGCAAACCAGACTGAGTCGAGTTTGAATTCTTTGCCGTTTAGATATTGCAATTCTTCAGCGTCACTTTCAAAAGCAAACCTGAGGCGGTACGAGCACAGCGCTTGCTTGGTAAAACCGGTGCCTTTGTTCAGCGCGTTGGTGCCGTACTTGCCATCACCGAGCAACGGATGCCCGATGGAGGCAAGATGTGCGCGGATCTGGTGTGTTCTGCCGGTGAGCAGTTCGATCTCCAATAGCGATAAGCCGTCACGCTCTTTTAACACACGATACCGCGTGGCAATGGTGCGCGCGCCGCGCGCTTGCCGATCGGAAATATACACGCGGTTGTGTGCTTCGTTTTTCTCCAAATACCCTTGCAGGGTATCCTCCGATTTTTCCATGTGCCCGTGTACGATACACAAATAATACTTTTCGATTTCCCGTTTGCGGAGTTTTTCGTTTAAGATGCGCAGTGCCGCCGCATTTTTGGCGGCGATCACGATGCCGCAGGTGTTGCGGTCAATGCGGTTGACAAGCGCCGGCACAAAACTGTTCTCGCGATCCGGCTGATACTCACCTTTTTCATACAAATACCGTTGCACACGGAAAATCAGCGTGTCGCGGTATTCGTTTTCATCGGGATGGACGAGCAGGCCGACCGGTTTGTTGAGTAAGAGAATGTTCTCATCCTCATATACGATATCCAGCTTGGTGCCCGCGTACTGAAACTCATATTTGGAGGCGGCGGGCGCTAAAAACTCGTCGGGGGCGTACACGGCGATCACATCGCCCTCGCAGATGCGGTCGGCGATGTGACAGCGCTTGCCGTTGAGCTTGATATCCTTTTGGCGGATGTACTTGTACATCATGGATACCGGCAGTGACGGAAAGGTCTTGGTCAAAAACTTGTCCACGCGCTGTCCGGCATCATTCTTTCCGACCGTAACGGTTTTCACGAAAACGCCTCCTTTTTACGGAATTTTGCAAATATTTTTTAATAATTATACGCTTTTCTCTTTGCAAACACAAGGGTTTGTGGTATACTTTTGCAAAAGGGAGGATGTTTTATGAACTTTTTTGAAGAGCTGGGGCAGTTTGACCCCGAAGTACACGCTGCGTGTGCGGCGGAGCTTTCCCGTCAGCAGCATAACATTGAATTGATTGCATCGGAGAACATCGTGTCCAAAGCCGTACTGATGGCGGCGGGCGGCGTTCTCACCAATAAATACGCGGAAGGCTATCCGGGCAAACGCTATTACGGCGGCTGTGAGTGTGTCGACGTCGTCGAAGATATCGCGCGCGACCGTGCGAAGGAGTTGTTCGGCGCGGAGCACGCAAATGTGCAGCCGCACAGCGGTGCGAACGCTAACCTGGCGGTGTATTTCGCCCTTCTCAAACCCGGCGATACCATTCTCGGTATGAATTTGGCACACGGCGGTCACCTGACCCATGGTTCCCCTGTGAACATGTCGGGTATGTACTTTAATGCCGTGCCCTATGCACTCAGCTCCGAGACCCAGCGCATCGATTACGATGCGGTGCGCAAGACGGCGCTCGAATGCAAGCCGAAACTGATTGTGGCGGGCGCCAGCGCGTATCCGCGCACTATCGACTTTGCCAAATTCCGTGAGATCGCGGATGAAGTCGGCGCGTATTTGATGGTGGATATGGCGCATATTGCCGGTTTGGTTGCGGCAGGCTTGCATCCGAGTCCCGTACCGTATGCCGATATCGTGACCACCACCACTCACAAGACCCTGCGCGGCCCCCGCGGCGGTATGATTCTGTGCCGTGAGCAGTTCGCAAAGCAGATCGACAAGGCGATCTTCCCCGGCATCCAGGGCGGTCCCTTGATGCACATCATTGCGGCAAAGGCTGTTGCGCTCGGCGAAGCGCTCACCAATGAGTTTAAAGTATATCAGAAGAACATCGTGGACAACGCCGCGGTGTTGGCGGAAGAACTTGTGAAACAAGGCTTTGATCTGGTGTCCGGTGGTACGGATAATCACCTGATGTTGTTAGACCTGCGTTCGATGGGTGTCACCGGCAAAGAACTGGAGCACCGTTTGGACGAGGTGCATATCACCGTCAACAAAAACGCGATTCCCGACGATCCGGCAAGCCCGTTTGTCACCAGCGGTGTGCGTATCGGCACACCGGCGGTCACGTCCCGCGGTTTCGGCAAAGAGGAAATGAAAAAGATCGCCGCTTGGATCCGCGACGTTGCCACTGACTTTGAGAGCACCAAAGAGCGCGTAACGCGCGAGGTTGTTGCCCTGTGCGAGCAATTCCCGATTTACGAATAAGGAGAGTTTGCTATGAAGTACTATGTTGGTCATCCGCTGCAGGCGCGCGGCGCCGAGGTATACCGTCTGCAGGGCGGTAAGGGCGATGGTATGCGGTTTTTGTACGTACGAAACGGTCTCGGCTTGGAATTGTGGATCTCGCTGGACCGCTCGGCGGATATGAACCGTGTGATCTACAAAGGTAAAAACATGGCGTATATGTCCCCCTGCGGTAATGTGGCACCCGCCTTCCGTGATCCCGTGGGTCTTGGTTTCTTAAAGTCCTTTACAGCCGGTTTTATGACCACCTGCGGCTTTGAAAGCGCAGGCGGCCCGTGTGAGGACGAGGGCGAGCAGGTACCGCAACACGGCTCGATCAGCCATATGCCCGCACAACTGAGCAGCATGGAAGAAACCGACGAGGGATTGGTTATCAAAACCACCGTGCGTGACTGTGTGATTTTCGGTCGCCGCATGGTATTACAGCGCGTGTATACAGTGTCGTACACCGAGGATACCTTTACGATGACCGATACCGTTACCAATGAAGGGGCAAAAGAGGCACCGTTCTGTTTGCTGTATCACTGCAACATGGGTTATCCGTTGCTCAGTGAGAACAGCGTGGTGCGCATTCCGAACAACCGTATTTGGGCAAGCTCGCAGCTGTCGAAAGATACCGTTGATACGGCGCTTATCATGGAAGAACCGCAGGCCGACTACGAGGAACGCTGCTACTTCTTTGATATGATCGAGCAAAAAGACGGCAACGTGCACGCGGGTGTATACAACCCCGACATTGATGCCGGCGTGGTGTACTCGTACGATAAAAAAGACCTGCCGTGCTTGACCGAATGGAAGATGATGGGCAGACGCGACTACGTATTAGGTATTGAGCCGGGTAACGTTAACCCCGCTCCGCGTTGCAAGCAACGCGCGGAGGGTCTGCTCCCGTTCTTACAACCGGAGGAGAGCAATACGGTTTCGATCACTTTCAACTTCGTCGATAACCAGGAAGATTTCGACAATGCATTCTAAGAAAAATAAAAAGAGCCGAATCGCTTCGGCTCTTTTTATGTGTATACACTTACAGCGGTTTCAATGAAGGATTTGACCGCTCGGTTAAGGTAACGGTTTTTCTTGTGTGCAATGTACAGCGTGCGTTTGGCGGCGGTGCCGTTCACTTTGTAGAAATGCAGGCGGTCGGTTTTTGGAACCGCCTTTACCAGCGTGTCGGTGACAAAGGCGATCCCCATACCGGAATGCGAAACGTTATAGGTGGTCAGTAGTTGATCCAACTGCATAACAGAATGAGGTGCAAACCCCTGTTCCTGGCATAATGCGTCGGCGCGGGTGCGCATATCATTGCCGGTTTTGAGCAGGATAAACGGTTCTTCGGAGAAAACTTCCAACGAAACGGCTTCGACGTGTTGATGCCGATCGGCGTGTATGTCGTCTGCGGTGAGCGCAAGATCATGCAATCGGTTGTTAACGGAATAATCAGCCGGTACGCAGAGCAACACTTGCTCTTGCAACAGAGGTACTTTGATAACGGCGCTGTCATCAAATCGATAGTCAATGAGTAAATCGGTTTTTTCGGCAACCAGCAACGCTTCGAGCTCCTTGGAATTGGATTCCGTGACATTGACTGAGATATTCGGATAGGCGTTTGCAAATTCCGTGATGATGTTCGGCAACACGAAAGAGGCGATAAACATCGCACTGCTGACCGACACGCTTCCCACACGCACGGCAGACAAATCTGCGAGATAGTTTTCAAAATTCTGACGGGTGCGGCGCATTTCCTCGATGGCATGGATGTATGCTTCACCCTCGGGCGTGAGTGACAGAGGGGAGGTCTGCCGATCAAACAATTGCACGTTTAGTGCTTGCTCGACCTTTTTTACGGTTGCGCTCAACGCCGGTTGCGAAATAAACAAGTTGCGTGCTGCCGCGGTAAAACTGCCGGTTTTGTAGATCTCATAAATGTAATCTGCATACTGAAACATAACGCACCCCCATAAGCGTATGCTTATCGAAATCATATTCATATATATATTTGATTATATATGATAAGCGGACTATAA
>CAYVDQ010000117.1:0-4431 GCA_964450615.1 uncultured Eubacteriales bacterium
CTGTTCAAGCCCTTTGTTATGAAACGCTTGGTGGAAACCGGCGCCGCCGGCAACATCAAGACCGCCCGCAAGATGGTCGACCGTGTCCGTCCCGAGGTGTGGGATGCGCTGGAGATCGTCATCAAGGATCATCCGGTTATGCTCAACCGCGCACCGACACTGCACCGTCTGGGTATCCAGGCGTTTGAGCCGGTACTGGTTGAAGGCCGTGCCATCAAACTGCACCCGCTTGCTTGTACCGCTTTTAATGCGGACTTCGACGGTGACCAGATGGCTGTGCACGTACCGCTGTCCGCAGAAGCGCAGGCGGAAGCCCGCTTCCTGATGCTCGCAGCCGGCAACCTCTTAAAACCGTCCGATGGACGCCCCGTTACCGTTCCGACGCAGGATATGGTTCTCGGTTCGTACTATCTGACCATTGAGAAACCCGGCGAGATGGGCGAAGGCAAAATCTTCCGTGATGAGAACGAAGCCTTGATGGCGTATGCTGATAAGGTTGTCGGTCTGCACGCGAAGATCAAAGTTCGTCGCACCATGGAAATTGACGGCGTCAAGCAATCCCGCCTGGTCGAAACTACCGTCGGCCGCATCATCTTTAACCAACCGATCCCGCAGGATCTCGGTTTGGTTGAGCGCAAAACCATCGACGATATGTTCCTCTATGAGGTCAACTACAAGGTCGGCAAAAAGCAACTGTCTCAGATCATTGACAAGTGCATTAAGGTTCACGGTCCCGCCCGCACCTCCGAGGTGCTCGACGCCGTGAAAGCACAGGGCTATAAATACTCCACCCGCGGCGCGTTGACCGTTGCCGTTGTGGATGCGTCCATCCCGCCGGAGAAGAAAGACCTCATCGCGGAAGCGGAGCAGACGGTGGAACAGATCACCGATCTGTACAATCAAGGTCTCCTGTCTGATGAAGAGCGGTATAAGATGGTCATCGACACCTGGAACGATACCACCGACAAGGTTACCAAAGCGCTGAACAACAACATGGATGAGTTTAACCCCATCTACATGATGTCGGATTCCGGCGCCCGTGGTTCTATCGCCCAGATTCGTCAGCTCGCGGGTATGCGTGGTTTGATCGCGAACACCTCCGGTCGTACGATCGAGGTCCCGATTCGTGCCAACTACCGTGAAGGCCTCAACATTTTGGAATACTTCATTTCGTCGCGCGGTGCGCGTAAAGGCTTGGCCGATACCGCTCTGCGTACGGCAGACTCGGGTTACTTAACCCGCCGTCTGGTCGACGTTTCGCAGGATGTCATCATCCGCGAGGACGACTGCGGTACCCACGAGGGTATTGAAGTCTACGATATCAAGGATGGCAAGGAAATGATCGAACCGCTCACCGAGCGTTTGGTCGGTCGCTTCCTCGCTGACGATTTCGTAGATCCCGCAACCGGTGAAGTGGTGATCAGCCGTGATCACATGATGAACGATGCGGATGCTAAGCTGCTCGTAGGCACCTACGGTGTGGAGCGCATCAAGATCCGCTCCGTGCTGACCTGCCAGGCAACACACGGCGTCTGCGCCAAGTGCTACGGTTCAAACCTGGCAACAGTCGATCCCGTTACCGTCGGTGAGGCTGTCGGTATCATCGCTGCACAGTCCATCGGTGAACCGGGTACACAGCTTACGATGCGTACCTTCCATACCGGTGGTGTCGCGTCCGCTGAAGATATTACCCAGGGTCTTCCCCGCGTTGAAGAACTGTTCGAGGGTCGCAAGCCCAAGTCGCTCGCAATCATTTCCGAGATCGACGGTGTTGTCCGTCTGGGCGAGGAAAAGAAAAAACGTGTGGTGTATGTCACCTCGCAGGATGCCGAGAATCCCGACGAGCGCAGTTATGCCATCTCGTTCGGCTCCCGTATCCGTGTGCTGGACGGTGACGTTGTCAAGAAAGGCGACCGCCTGACCGAGGGTTCCATCAACCCGCACGACATTTTGGCAGTCAGCGGTGCCGAAGCGGTGCAGAACTACCTCATTCAGGAAGTACAGCGCACCTACCGCATGCAGGGTGTTGACATCAACGATAAACACGTTGAAGTCATCGTCCGTCAAATGATGCGCAAGGTGAAGGTTGACGATGCCGGTGACACCTACCTGTTGGCCGGTGCCATGATCGATCGCAGCCAGTTCGATGCTGAGAACGCGCGCGTGCGCGCTCGTATCGAGGCCGGCGATATCCACTTGAAAGAGGCTACCTGCTCACCGGTTCTGCTCGGTATCACGAAAGCGTCGCTCGCAACCGATTCGTTCCTGTCGGCCGCTTCCTTCCAGGAGACCACCCGCGTGCTGACCGATGCCGCTATCAAGGGCAAGGTCGATCCGCTGTTGGGTCTGAAGGAAAACGTCATCATCGGTAAGCTCATCCCCGCCGGTACGGGTATGCCGGTGTACAACGACGTCGACGTCGTAAACACCCACGCTTCCAGTGATGATCCGTACGTTGCTGCTCTTCGCAGTATGCTGGAGGACGACGGCGAAGCGGTAGAAGCCGCACCGATTGAAGAATAAGCAAACAGCGGCAGTGAGTAAAAACTCACTGCCGCCTTGTTTTACAAAGGACGTTTTGTATGAACCGTATCAAAACTCATCTCGGCGAAGCCGCCATTCTGCTTGCTGCCGTACTGTGGGGATGTATCAGTCTCTTTTCACGCAGTATGACGGTGCGTGGCTTCACCCCGACACAAATGGTGGCGGTTCGCGCCCTATTTACGGCATTGATCTTAGCCATCATTCTTCTGATAAAAGATCCGAAACTGTTTCGCATTCGCCTGCGCGACCTCTGGATGTTTCTCGGCTCGGGCATCTGCAGTTTTTTGTTTTTCAACATCTGTTATATGAACTCTCTTGTGGAGAACTCCGTATCGGTTGCTTGTATTCTGATGTACACCTCACCGTTTTGGGTGCTGTTTTTATCCATACCAATCTTCAAAGAGAAACTCACCGTCAAGCACGTCGTTTCTCTGACGATCGCATTTGCAGGTTGTGTGTTTGTATCCATCTCACCGACACTGACGCTCACAAAAATCGGTCTGGTATTCGGTCTGCTGTCCGGTTTTGGGTATGCACTGTACAGTATTTTCGGCAAGCTTGCCGCCAAGCGTTACCATGCGATGACCATTACCTTTTACACCTTTTTATTCGCTGTATGCGGCGCACTGCCACTGTGCGACCCTCCCGCTTTGCTGTCGCTGATAGCAAAGCCCGAAAACACGTTGTGGTCGCTGGGCATCGCCGTGTTCGAGACCGTTCTCCCCTATCTGCTCTACACCTACGGCTTGTCCAAGACCGCCGCGGGCAAAGCAGCGGTGCTGTGCATCGCCGAGCCCGTCGTCGCCGCCTTGGTCGGCACCCTTGTATTTTCGGAATATATGGGTGCTCTCGGCATCCTCGGTATTGTATTGGTAGCAATCGGTCTATGGATACTGGAGCATCAACCCAAAGCGAACAACAAGCGGCAGTGAGAAAATGTTGCCTACCTCTGTTTTTTTGTGCGGGTGTTCATAACGGACTTGATTAAAAAGTATTGAAATATCGGCAGAAACATACATATTTTTCATCCGCACATTTGTGTATTTCAAGGTTTCTTCGTAAAATAAAACTGCAGAAACGAGGAAACAAAATTATTACATATGATACTTTTGTACACCATAGGCTAACAGGGGCACACCATTAACGGTGTGCCCCTGTTTAATAAATCAGTTGCTCCAATAAACTCCGTTATCGTCCAATGTCACAGAACCGGAAGATTCTGAAGAAACAGAAGCGGATTTGCTTCCGAGATAAACAACCATTGCAGAAATGCTGTCAGGCATTTTTACCGTCGACACGACCTTTCCGCTAACCTTTACAGTAAGATAACTGCCGGAATTCAAGGAAACAGAAGTACTTGTTGCAATACTTGAGAAATTGGAACAATGGGTTGCCTCACTTGTCATACCGCCTCTGGGCATAACGGCAATGACCGAGCCACCTGTGTATTTATATCCTTGTTCCGTATCAATAGCAGAGTTACCGCTTGAGTTGGAAATAACCACAGTATTTCCACCGGAAAATACAATACCTTCATAGGAGCTTCGGCTGTTGGAGTCGATGCCGTCACCGGTACAGTAGATATATACACTGCCGCCGCTGATTTCGATCGCCGTGCCGGATGTTGTTGTACCGTTGATGCCATCGTCGGAGGAACGCACGGATACGTCGCCACCTGAGATGATAACTTCCGTTCCTTCAAGTCCTTCGTAACTATTGGTAACGCTGACCATACCGTTTGTGATCTTCAGCGTTCCGTCTGCGTGCAGACCATCGTCGTTGCTGTAAGCGGTAATCAAACCGCCGTTTATCGTAACGTTTCCGGTGGGTGTCTCACCGTTTTCGAGCGTGGTATCGTTATTGGCGTGAACAGCATCGTCATAGGAT
>CAYVDQ010000118.1:0-4372 GCA_964450615.1 uncultured Eubacteriales bacterium
TTCAGGGCCTCGAAGATTTCTTCGGCGATATGGACTTCAAGGTCGGCGGTACTCATAAGGGTATCACCGCTATCCAGATGGACCTGAAAGTACACGGTCTCACCCCCGCCATCATCAAAGAGGCGCTGGAAAAGACCTACAAAGCTCGTCTGTACATCCTCGACGAAATCATGCTCAAAGCGATTCCCGCTGTTCGTGAGGAACTCTCTCCCTGGGCACCGAAAATGCTCTCCACCAAGATCGACGTGGATAAGATCCGCGAAGTCATCGGCAAAGGCGGCTCGGTCATTCAGAAAATTCAGGCGGATTGCAACTGCGACATCACCATTGAGGAAGACGGCTCCGTATTCATCGCCGCTGTCAACACCGAGAATGCGAAGCAGGCACTTGCCATCATCGAAACCATCGCCAAGGATCCGGAAATCGGCGCGATCTACAAAGGTCGCGTAACCCGCCTGATGGCGTTCGGCGCGTTTGTTGAAATCGCTCCCGGCAAGGAAGGTCTGGTACACATCAGCAAGCTGGATGTGAAACGCGTTGAGAAGGTTGAAGACGTTGTCACCGTCGGTGACGAGATCCTCGTCAAAGTCGTTGAGATCGACGAGCAGGGTCGTATCAATCTGTCCCGCCGCGATGCGCTGGTACAGGTTGAAGGCTTAACCGTTGAGGAATCCGACGAAGAACCCCGCCGTCCGGCTTCCCGTCAGGGTGGTTTCCGCCGCCGTGACTCCCGCCGTCGCGAGGACTAATCCCTAACACCGTAAGCACCCGATACCGAATGGTATCGGGTGCTTTTCTACGCCTTGTATCGATTCGGATTCGGACGCACGTCGCCTCTTTCAAAGCGCTTGCGTAATTTTTCCAATGCTTTCTTTTCGATACGCGACACATACGAGCGCGAAATCCCCAGTTTTTTCGCCACTTCCCGCTGTGTGAGTGGATCGGCGATCAGGCCGTATCGCCACTGAACGATCTCCTTTTCCCGCTCATTCAGCGTTTCCTCCATGTAGCGATACAGTTTGGTGGAATTGATCTTCAGATCCAGATCCTCCAAGATGGTATCCTCTTGTGTGATCACGTCCATCAGCGTCAGAGAGTGACCTTCTTTATCCGTTTCGATCGGCTCCATAATGGACACGTCCTGCGCCGTCTTGCGGTTGGCGCGAAAATACATTAAAATTTCATTTTCCACGCACCGCGCCGCGTAGGTTGCCAGTCTGACCCCTTTGGTGTAATCAAAGGTGTTGATTGCTTTGATGAGCCCAATGGTGCCAATGGAAATGAGGTCATCCTGATCGTGCGAGGAACTGTAATACTTTTTGATGATGTGAGCAACCAGGCGCAAATTGTGCTCCACCAAACGGTTGCGTGCCGCAAGATCGTCCCGCTCACGAAACGCCACCAAGCACGCTTGTTCCTCCTCAGCCGACAGGGGGTGCGGAAACGAGCCGGTGTTAACAACTTGCAGCGCCATAAAGAAAATACGCGATAAAGTCCCGAAAATTTCAAGTAACATAAAAAACCGTCCTTTCTCCACACTGTATGAAGAAAGAACGGCTTTTTTGCCTGTCCTCACACGCAATAAGTAAGCATCTGTGTGAAAACCCGAAGGCATCATGTAAAAACAAGGAATATTGATGTAAAATAAGCACTTTCTCTTGCTTTTCTTCTCAAAATATGGTATGAAAAGGATAACATCACTTACTTTGAGGAGAACGAAAAATGAGAGCTGATTTTTACGAGCAAAACACCGCGAATTTCCCGAGAATGGAAACGGATAAGCTTTTTGTGGATTATTCAAATGCCGCTAAATACAGCGGCTTTATGGACGCCGCCTTTGCGTTTGTTGAAAACTCCCAGTTGTTGAGACCCGAACTGTGGGACCGTTTCGTTCAACAGTTCCGCGAAGAGGCCGACACTGACAACGGCTGGCGCGGTGAATATTGGGGAAAGATGATGCGCGGTGCCTGCTTCGTATACTCTTACACTAAAAACGAAGAACTCTATCGCATTCTGACCAAAACCATCAATGACATGATCGAAACCGCCAATGAGATTGGCAGAATCAGCAGTTATCCTGTGGATCTGGAGTTTGACGGCTGGGATCTGTGGTCGAGAAAATACGTGCTGTTAGGTATGCAGTATTTCCTCGAAATCTGTGATGACGACACTTTCAAAGCCAAAATCGTCGAGTCGATGTGCAAGCAAGTCGATTACATCATCTCCAAGATCGGCGCGAAAGAAGACGGAAAATTGCCCATCACCAGTGCGACCTGCGAGTGGCGCGGTCTTAATTCCAGTTCTCTGTTAGAGCCCATCGTCCGCCTTTACAACATCACCGGTGAGAAGAAATATTTTGACTTTGCCGAATACATCACCGAGGCAGGATTCACCGATATTGCCAACCTTGTTGAACGCGCTTACACAAATGACTTTGACCTGTATCAGTATCCGGTCACCAAGGCTTACGAGATGATTTCCTGCTTTGAGGGACTGTTGGAATTTTATCGTCTTACCAAAGACGATAGGCATAAGACCGCTCTCGTCAACTTTGCCGACCGACTCTTGGAAAGCGAGATTACGGTAATCGGCACTTGCGGTTGCACCTCCGAACTGTTCGACCACTCCGTGGTGCGGCAGGCAAACACCACCAACCACCCGATCAAACAGGAAACCTGCGTAACGGTCACGTTGATGAAATTCCTCTATCAAATGACGCTGCTCACGGGCGACCCGAAATATGTCGATGCGTTTGAAATCTCCCTGTATAATGCGTATTTGGGCGCTTTCAACACCGAACAACGAGTGGAGTCCCGCATAGCAGAACAACATCCCGAATGGATCTTGGAAGCGCTCCCGTTTGATAGTTACAGCCCCCTCACCGCCGGCAGAAGAGGATATTGGATCGGCGGTCTTAAGGGTATGAGCGACAATCACTATTACGGTTGCTGCGCGTGTATCGGTTCTGCAGGTATTGGTTTGGCACCGAAAATGCAGTTGCTCACCACCGCAAACGGATTTGCGCTGAATCTGTTTGTCAACGGTACGGTCGCTTCCAAAACGCCGAACAACCAAGATGTTGTCTTTGATTTGAAGACCGCTTACCCCGTTGACGGTACGGTGGAGATTACCGTCAACACCGCTGCGCCCGAATCGTTTGAACTTCTCATCCGTAATCCCGGTTGGAGCAAGACCACTTCGGTTGCGGTAAACGGCGATGCCGTTAAAACCGAAAGCGGCTATACCCGTATTGAGCGCGTATGGCAAGCCGGTGATACTGTTGTCGTGAAGTTGGATATGCGCACCGAGGTCATCCGTCCCATTCCTTACGGAACGCAGGTGTTGATGACCGACATTCGCTGGGGATACAATTACTCCGTTCCGGTATTTGACCGCGAAGATCCGCTTGCCAAGCATCACGTGGCACTGCGCCGCGGACCCGTAATGTTGGCACAGGAAAATCGGCTGGGATACTCCGTGGACGATGCCTGCTCCATCAAAACTAACGATGACGGCTACGTGGATGTCACCCTCACCAAAACCGACGTGTATCCGAATATTCTGGCTGTTAACGTTCCGCTGGCAGACGGCAAAACCATGCTCGTTACCGACTATGCCTCCGCCGGAAAACTGTGGAATGACGAAAGCAAGATGGCTGTTTGGATGCTGACAAAATAACGCTTAACGAAAAAACCGTTCTTTCTTCACGAAAGAACGGTTTTTTGTATGCGCTTTTAAGAGTGTACCGCTGTGGAATAGTCCAGATCCGCAACCGCTTTCGCGTTGACTTCCTCCGGACTTTTATAGGTCGGCACCAGTTTTTTCATGGTCGCGACGATCTTCTCTCTAGAATCGGTTGCCAAAACGGCATCCAGATCACGCAACTTCTCTCTGAGGTCCGCCATCGTGACCGGCACCTTTTGATGCTCGATAAAGATCTTTTGATTGGTCGTCACATGCAGATCCTCACTGCGCATCAACAGTTCCTCATACAATTTTTCGCCCGGGCGCAATCCGGTTTCGACGATCGGCATATCCACATACGGCGTATAGCCGGACAGACGCACCATGTTTTCCGCCAACTCGAGAATGCTTACCGGAGAGCCCATGTCGAGCACAAAAATCTCCGACTGTTCTGCCATCGCGCCGCACTGTAATACCAACTGCGCGGCTTCAGGGATGGTCATAAAATAGCGGATGATCCGCTTGTCGGTGACCGTAACCGGACCGCCATGCTGGATCTGCCGTTGGAACAGCGGAATAACCGAGCCGTTAGAACCGAGCACGTTTCCGAAACGCACAGCGGCAAAACAGGTCTTGCTGGCGCTGCTCATACCCTGAATGACCATCTCACATAACCGTTTGGACGCTC
>CAYVDQ010000119.1:0-4355 GCA_964450615.1 uncultured Eubacteriales bacterium
GGGCAATGACCGCGTACCGCGCGGGGAGAAGTGAGGAAACGAGCATGGCTGACATCAAGAAAAAGGCGGCACCTGCCGCACCGGCTGTCAACAAACAGAAGGCTTTGGAGGCGGCGTTGTCGCAAATCGAAAAAGCATACGGCAAGGGCGCTGTCATGCGGCTCGGCGAAAATGCCAATATGAACGTGGAGGTCATCCCGACCGGCTCTCTGACGCTGGATTTGGCGCTTGGTGTAGGCGGTTTGCCGCGCGGCCGTATCGTGGAGATATACGGACCGGAGGCTTCCGGTAAAACGACGCTCGCGTTGCACGCGGTGGCGCAGGCACAAAAGCAGGGCGGCGAAGCGGCGTACATCGACGTGGAGCACGCGCTGGATCCCGTGTATGCCAAAGCGCTTGGTGTGGACGTGGATTCCTTGCTGGTTTCTCAGCCGGATACCGGTGAACAGGCACTGGAAATCGCGGAAGCGCTCATCCGTTCAGGCGCGATCGACATGGTGGTTATCGACTCGGTGGCAGCATTGGTGCCGCGTCAGGAAATTGAGGGCGAGATGGGCGACGCCCACGTCGGTCTGCAGGCGCGACTCATGTCGCAGGCGATGCGTAAGCTCGCGGCGGCGGTCGGCAAGGCGGGCTGCGTTGCCATCTTTATCAACCAGCTGCGTATGAAAGTCGGTGTGATGTACGGCAACCCGGAGGTCACTGCCGGTGGTAACGCGCTGAAATATTACGCATCGGTGCGCCTTGATGTTCGCCGTACCGAAACGCTCAAAGTGGGTGGCGAGCCGATCGGCTCGCATACCCGCGTACGCGTAGTGAAGAATAAGGTTGCCCCGCCGTTCAAAGAGGCGGAGTTTGACGTGCTGTACGGCAAGGGCATTTCGCGTATGGGCGAGCTCTTAGATCTGGCTATCAAACTGGAGATTATCCAAAAATCCGGCTCGTGGTTCTCCTACAAAGAAGAGCGTTTGGGCCAGGGACGCGATAACATCAGAGATCTGTTGGTCGCGAATCCGGAGCTTAGCGCCGAGATCGAGCAAAAGGTGATAAAAGCGATCGACAACGGAAACGCTGACGAGGTTTCCGAGCCGGCACCTGCCGCCCCCGCCGTGGAGATTCCGATCGGGGCAGCGGCACAGTATACGGCGAGCACTGCGCGTTCTGCCATTGATATTTCGGTGGACGACGAATGATCGTTGTCGGTGTCCGCCCTGCCCGTCAGAGCCGAGTGAAGCTGTTGACGGACACGGGCGAGGAATTTTTGATTGATAAAAAAACGTGGGAGGAATCCGCTTACTCGGTGGACTCCTCCCTGTCAGAGAGCCAACTCGAAGAGTTACTTCGGGTATCCGATCACCGCCGTGCGCAAAGCAGGGCGGTGTATTTGCTGTCTAAACGCGATTTGTCCCGCCGTGAACTGGAGCAAAAGCTGTGCCGTGAGAAAGGACGCTACCTGCCGGAAAATAAGGAATTGGCGCAGCAAACGGCGGCGCGTATGGAAGAACTCGGATACGTTAACGATGCTGCATATGCCGAGCGGTTGGCGGAACGGTACAGCCGCGAAAAGTTGTATCCGCGGCGGCGCATTGTGCAAAAATTGATCGAAAAAGGTATCACCCGCACTCTTGCGGAGGAGGCGGTGGCGGTGTTGGAAACAGAGGACGAGGATCTGGCACTTGAATTTTTGTTGAAAAAGCGCTATACTGTTCCGAGAGAACAACACGAAGCGGACCGTATTGCCGCCGCGCTTGTGCGGTATGGGTTTGCCGGTGAGGATATCCGTCGCGCCATGCGCCGATGGATGGAGGAAACAGAGAATGAGTAAAATCGGAATGGTATCGCTTGGTTGTCCGAAAAATCAGATGGATGCCGAGCTGATGCTCGCAAAACTGCAGGTCGCAGGCTTTGAACTGACAACGGAAAGCGGTCTCGCCGACGTGGTGATCGTCAACACCTGCGGGTTTATTGAGGATGCCAAGCGGGAGGCTATTGAAAATATTTTGGAGTTTGCCCAACTAAAAAAAGAAGGGCAGATCAAAAAAATTATTGTGACCGGCTGTTTGGCACAGCGCTACAAGGAAGAACTGTGCCGCGAATTGCCGGAGTGTGACGCGGTACTGGGACTTGGTGCGAACGGCGATATTGTTGAGGTCGTGCGCGAGGTGCTGGCAGATAACACGACGGCGCGTTTTCCCGACCTGTCTTGTTGGTCGCTGGACGGTGACCGCTTGCAGAGCACACCGGACTTCTTTGCGTATCTGCGCGTGGGTGACGGTTGCAACAACTGCTGCACCTACTGTGCTATTCCGCATATCCGCGGCCGCCTGCGCAGCCGCGAAATGGATGCGGTAGTCGCAGAGGCGCGCACGCTTGCCGAGAACGGTGTAAAAGAGTTGGTGCTTGTCGCGCAGGATACCACATTATACGGTGCGGAAGCAGACGGTGTATCCAAACTCCCACAGTTGTTGAATCGTTTATGCGAGATTGAGGGACTGCATTGGATCCGTTTGTTGTATTGTTACCCCGAGCATATCACCGAGGAACTGTTGGACGTGATCGCCGAGCAACAGAAGATCGCCAAGTATCTCGATATTCCGATCCAGCACGCGAGCGGTCGTGTGTTGAAGGCGATGAATCGACCGGGCGACCGCGAGAGTCTGACAGCGCTGATGGCGCATATCCGCGAGCGGGTGCCGGGTATGGTACTGCGCACCACGGTGATGACCGGGTTCCCGAACGAAACCGAAGAGGATTTTGAGCAGCTGTGTGAGTTTATCAAAGATGTTCGCTTTGAACGGCTGGGGTGTTTTGCTTTCTCAGCAGAAGAGGGAACGGTAGCCGCCACAATGCAGCCACAGGTACCCGAAGAGGTGCGAGCCGAGCGGCGCGATATTGTGATGGAACTGCAAACGCGCATTTCCGAAGCGTATCAGGAGGCACAGCTCGGCAAAACGGTGGAGGTACTGGTTGAGTCGTTTGATCGGTACGCGGAATGTTGGTTCGGTCGCACTTATGGGGATGCGCCGGATATCGACGGAAAAGTCTTTTTCACGACACGCGAGCGGGTAGCGCCCGGTGATGTCGTGCAGGTGAAGATCACCGAATACATGGATTGGGATCTTGTGGGGGAACGCATATGAATTTACCGAACAAATTAACCGTAGCGCGCATTATTTTGGCACCGCTGTTTTTGCTGTTTGCGGTGTGGGACTTCCCGTTCCACTACGCGGTGGCGCTGGTTGTGTTCATCGCGGCGGCGCTGACCGATATGTTTGACGGTAAGATCGCGCGCGCCCGCGGGCTGATTACCAACCTCGGCAAATTTTTAGATCCGCTTGCGGACAAAATGCTGACCACCGCCGCTTTCCTGGTGTTCATGGTAACGGGGCAGATGAACGTGTGGGCGCTGATGATCGTGCTGACCCGTGAATTTATGGTGACCTCGGTGCGCCTGCTTGCCGCCAAAGACGGTACGGTAATTGCTGCGAGCATCTGGGGAAAACTCAAGACGGTGGCACAGTTTATCGCCATTATCTACACGCTGACCGCCTTGGAGTTTTCTACTTGGCAGGGCGGTGTTCTGTCGGCGTTTGCGTTGCCGGATGCGGTATTTTCCGTTCCGCTGATTGTCGGAGAGGTGTTTCTTTGGATTTCGGTGGTGCTGGCGGCGGCATCCGGTGCGGAATACATTTACGCCAACCGCCACTTCTTCAAGGGTGAAAAATAACAGTAGACTTTTTTGGAAAAATCTGCTATACTGATAGTATCGAATTGCGTTGAGCGGGAAAAGTACCCGCGCGGCACTGTGTCAGAGAGAGGATGTCACCGGCTGAAAGCATCCTTAACAGGGCGGCGGCGAACATGCACCCGTGAGCAGGCAAGGGGAACAGGCGAAAGCCCCGGTATCCTTGTCCGGTCAGCCGCCGTTATCGGCTTTTAAGTGAAACACGAAGTGGAACCGTGCCTTGCACCTTCGTCGCGAATTATCGCGGCGAAGGTTTTTTGTTTTCGTAGGAGGGCGACTATGTTTGAACGGTTAAAAGAAGATATTGCCGTCGTGCGGGAAAAAGATCCCGCGGCGCGATCAACTTTGGAGATTTTATTGTTATATAACGGACTAAAGGCGGTGCGTGCTCATCGCCGCGCCAACTGGTGTTACCGTCACGGCATGAAATTCTGGGCGCGTTTTATTTCACAGCATGTTCTGCGCCGCACCGGTATTGAGATCCATCCCGCCGCAACGCTGGGGCGGCGATTGTTTATCGACCATGGTACCGGCGTGGTGATCGGCGAGACCGCCATCATTGGTGACGATTGCACCTTGTATCAGGGCGTGACGCTCGGCGGTACCGGTA
>CAYVDQ010000120.1:0-4308 GCA_964450615.1 uncultured Eubacteriales bacterium
TTGCGAAAATCACCTGCAGAAATCATTTCAAAATCCTCCATATATACATACTATGATTTATTTTACCCTATCTTACACCGTTTTGCAAGTGTTATTTGATAGAAAAGCAAAAAAGCAGGCAGCTTTCACTGCCTGCTTGAGTTTTATTCCTCGTCTGCGTGATAGGTTTCCATAATCTTCTTCGCGATGTTCATGGGCGCTTCCTCGTAACGCGCAAAGCTCTTGGTGAAATATCCGCGGCCTTGCGTGGTGGAGCGCAACATCTTGGAATAATCCGCCATCTCCGCCATCGGGACTTCCGCCGATACGCAGGTCATATTGGGTTCATCCGCCGGATTCATACCGATGATACGGCCGCGGCGCTTGTTGATGTCACCCATGATGTCACCGGTGGTATCGTTCGGCACATAAGCATACACGGTACTGATGGGCTCGAGCAATACCGGGGAAGCTTTGGCAATACCCTCTTTGTAAGCGAGCGATGCCGCCGTCTTAAATGCCATTTCGGACGAATCGACCGGATGATACGAGCCGTCCACCAGGGTAGCCTTTACGCCGACCAGCGGGAAGCCCGCCAAAACACCGCGCTTGGCGCTGTCACGGAGTCCCTTTTCGACGGCGGGGAAATAGTTTTTCGGTACGGAGCCGCCGAACACGGTCTCCTCAAAAACGAGATCTTCGCTGTCGCAGGGTTCAAATTCGATCCACACGTCACCGAACTGACCGTGACCGCCGGACTGCTTCTTGTGGCGACCTTGCACCTTGACCTTACCGCGGATGGTTTCACGGTACGGCACTTTGGGTGCTTTGAGCACAACCTCCACGCCAAATTTCGCTTTAAGCTTGGAGACCGTCACATCCAAGTGCTGCTCGCCGAGGCCTGACAACACCTGTTCGCGGGTCTCGCCGTTTTGTTCAAGCGAGATGGTGGGATCCTCTTCGATCAAGCGGTTTAAGCCCGCCACAATTTTTTCTTCGTCGCCCTTATTTTTGGCATATACCGCCATCGACAAGGAGGGGGATTCAAAGTTGACACCGGGCAGGATCACGGGACGGACCGGCGCACACAGCGTATCGCCGGTGTTGGTGACCGCGAGCTTGGCAACAGCACCGATGTCACCTGCAACCACGCAAGGGACTTCTTCCTGCCGCTTGCCGCGTACCATGAACAATTTGCCGAGCTTTTCGGTGGTGCCGGTGCGCATATTCAGAACTGAGGAATCCGGTGTCATTTTACCGCTGATAACCTTAAAATACAGCAGTTTGCCGACAAAGGGGTCCACCACCGTCTTAAAGACGATCGCGGCGGTCTGCGCCTGTTCGTTGACCGTCAGCTTGACTTCCTCGCCGTTGGGATCAAGACCCGTTTCACCCGCGACGGTCTCCGCCCACGGTGCAAGCCACATCAAGCCGTTAAGCAGCTGATCGATACCCTCCAGCATCTGCGACGAGCCGCAATATACGGGGCAGATCTCACCGCGACGGACACCGGTGGCAAGGCCCATGATGAGTTCGTCCGGCGTGAAATCGACACCGGAGAAGTATTTTTCCATCAATTCTTCGCTGGTTTCGGCAACCGCCTCATAGATCGCAGTACGCAGGCCGTCCAAGCGGTGGCCCATGTCGGGCAACGGACACTCGACGGCTTTGCCGTCTTTGTATGTATACGCCTTATATTCCAGAATGTTGACGTAGCAGGTGACCTTATGGTTTTCCACAAAGGGAACGACCAACGGGCAAACCGTCGGGCCGAACGTGGCTTTCATATCCTCAAAGACTTTATAGAAATCCGCGTGCTCGCTGTCCAGCTTGTTGACAAACAACAACTGCGCGATTCCCTTTTTGCGGGCTGCCGCCAGCGCCTTTTGCGCGCCGACCGTGATACCGCTTTTACCGGAGATAACGATGACCGCACTGCCCGCTGCGCGGATTCCTTCGCTCATACCGCCCGCAAAGTCAAACGAACCGGGGGTATCCAACAAGTTGATCTTGGTATCCTTCCATTCCACCGGCAACAGCGCCAGCGACACCGATGCCCCGCGCTTGATCTCTTCGGGATCAAAATCGCAGAGGGTGTTGCCATCCGCCACCTTGCCCAAACGATCCGTTAAATCAGTGGTATACGCGATCGCCTCGGCGAGCGAGGTTTTTCCTGAGCCGGCGTGACCGATAAGTGCGACGTTGCGGATATGCTTTGCATTATACTGTTTCAAAAGTTGGACTCCCCTTTCGTATCATCGGTTGAAAAGACTCAAGCCGAGGACATTTGACAAAAAATGAGCAATAATACACAAAAACATTTTACATGTACGATTGTTCTTTGATAATTATAACCTATAAAAACGGAGATTTCAACCACAAATCTCGTAAAAAATAAAAAACTCCCCCTCTGCATAAACGCAGAGGGGGAGTTTTGGTAGAAATGACGGAAACTCAAGATCTTCCGATACCCACGGACACGCCCGCCGACACAAGGGCGGTGATGCCGAGAATCTCAACAGCATACAGCGGCGGGATCAACACACCGCTGAAGAATGCCATCCCTGCGGTCAGGGCGATACCGATAACACCCACCAACACTTGAATGGCGGTAAACCACCGTGCACCGGTGCGTAGGCGACGGCATTTTGCCAAGGCATTCATCATGCGATCAATGCCGCCCGTTGATACAATACCGGCAGGCTCTTGTGCGGACACACCGTCCACGAGTGCCTCAAAGGAACGCCCCGCGGGAGCGCCGAGCAGTTCCACGTAGAAGCCGTTAAGGCCAAAGGCGGAGGCAATCAGCGATTCGGTCACGTTCGGGTCACAGGTGCGCACCAAGAGCGTTATGCGACGTTGCGTGAGGGCGGTCAGAATCTTTTTCATCTGAGGATCCGCGATATAGCTGACAACGAACATGGCGGACAGCTCACCGGCGATCGACAGATAGACAAGTTGACGGCCGCCTTTGGCATACCGCTCTTCATAGTCCTTGGACGGAATGTCAATGCCGTGATTATCGAGCAGCTTGCGATTACCGATCAGCACGCGGCGACCGCTCACCCAACCGGACAAGCCCATATCCTGCTCGTACACCAAGGTGTCAACCTCGTGAAGCATATCTACCTTATTTAAGATCATGCGGCGGAACACGTGCGATAACGGGCCACCTGCACGAATGGAAACCGAGGCGGCATCGAGAATCGCCTCGTCGATGCGCGTGCCGGAGAAGGTTTTGATGCCGTGAAGCAGGACGGCGGTTTCCGGGAACAAATCAATCGCATCCAATGCGACGGCGTGGGATGCTCCGTATTCCTCGACCGTGCGGTAACTGACAATCGCGGTCGCATTTTTGCGCAACTCGTTCGACGCTGCCGACAGTGCCGAACGCAGAGACAACAGCACCGACACGGGTGCCGAAACCGTGATCATCGCGCAGAACAAGGTCACAGCGAGCAACCAGGTCGTGAGGCCGTTGACGATCAGATAAACCACCGCGGCAACCAGCGAGAGAACCGCCACGATCGGCAGATACCACCGCATCAGTGCACCTGCGCACTGCGTATCTTCGGAATTCCTGAGGTAGTCTGCAGAAAACTCTGTTTTGCGGAAATAGGTGACACGCGGTTCGCCCAGCGCAACGGCGGGACGGCCGATCTCTTCCGCCAGACCGCTGTCCTCAATGCGCTTTGCCGCCAGCTTTTCGCCTTCTGCAACCACCGGCGCAAAGTTGCGGCTGACACGATCTGCTTCCAGCTTATCCGCTATCTGCATGAGCAGCAGTGACAAGCCGGCAACGGCGGTCAAGACCGGTGTGGTGCCATCCGTAACGCCGCTTGTGTTTAAGAATTGCAGCGCCGTGTGTATCAGCGTGAGCACCGCCGCCAAGGCGACACCGCTTTCCGCAGTAACCGCTTTGCCAAACAAGCGGGATAAACCGAAAACCAGGCGCCCGCGTGATGCGAACAGCATCACCGCAAACAGAATCAAATGAATCGTCAAATACGTGATCGGGTTCATGGAGACTGCCGGAGAAACGAAGGAAACCATCGCGATGATGAACAAAATGATCTCCACCGCAGTGGTGACGAACAGAGAGGTGTTCGCTCTGCGCTGAGCCGTCTGCAGTTTTTGGCGCAAGGCTCCGATCTGCTGGCGGGAGGTGAATTCCTCCTTCGGCGGCACCTCTTCCGGCTGTTCGAGAGGCGTTTCCGGATACACGACCTCGCCGCGCTCCGTCGGCTCTGCTGCCTGCTCGGCTTCGGCGCGCTCGTGCTCCTCGCGCTTTTGCGAGAAATCCTGAATTTTTTCCTGACGGATACGGCG
>CAYVDQ010000121.1:0-4297 GCA_964450615.1 uncultured Eubacteriales bacterium
ATAATTAGGGAGCGTGTAATATGCCTAAGATGTGGGCCGGAAGAACCGACGGCAAGACGGAAAAGCTCGCAGACGACTTCAACTCGTCCATTCGGTTCGACAGCAGAATGTACCGTCAGGATATCACCGGCAGCATGGCGCATGCCGCTATGCTGTCGGCACAGGGTATCATTACGAAAGAGGATGCCGATGAACTGATCGACGGTCTTTCCAACATTTTAGAAGACATCGACAGCGGTGCATTGGCAATCGATATGGATTGCGAAGATATCCATATGTTTGTCGAGCAAGTGCTGACCGAACGGCTGGGCGACGTGGGCAAGAAACTGCACACCGCGCGCAGTCGGAACGATCAGGTCGCGCTAGATATCCGTCTGTATCTGCTTGGCGAGATCGACGAGATCTCCGCGCTGATCCGTGATCTGCTGAACGCGATCGTCACGAAAGCGGAGCAATACAAAGCGACTATCATGCCCGGCTACACCCATTTGCAACGCGCACAGCCGATCACCTTCGGGCATCATCTGATGGCGTATGCCATGATGCTGCTCCGCGACCTTGATCGGTTGGCGGATTGCCGCAAGCGTATGAATCAGTCTCCCATCGGGTGCTGTGCGCTCGCGGGGACGACCTACGATACCGACCGCCGCTTTGAAGCGGAGAAACTCGGCTTTGACGGCATTTGCCTCAACAGTTTAGACGGTGTATCCGACCGCGATTTCAGCTTGGAGCTGCTCGGTGCGTTTTCGACGTTGATGGTGCATCTGTCCCGTTTCTCCGAGGAGATCATTCTGTGGTCAAGCTGGGAGTTCAAGTTTATCGAACTGTCCGACGCGTACACCACCGGCTCCTCCATTATGCCGCAGAAGAAAAATCCGGATATGGCGGAACTTGTCCGCGGAAAGACGGGGCGTGTATTCGGCGATCTGATGGGACTCTTAACCACGCTCAAAGGGTTGCCGCTTGCATACAACAAAGACATGCAGGAGGATAAGGAAGGCGTGTTCGATGCCTGCGACACCGTGAAGATGTGTCTGCAGGTGTTCACCGGTATGATCTCGACCATGGAAGCCAACACTGCGAACATGAAGTCGGCGGCGCAAAAGGGTTTTATCAACGCCACCGACCTCGCGGATTATTTGGTCAAAAAGGGGTTGCCGTTCCGCAGCGCCTATAAGATCTCGGGGCAGCTGGTCGCGTTGTGTATTGAACAACACACCGTGTTGGAGGAACTGCCTTTGGATACCTACCGCTCGTTCAGCGATCTGTTTGACAACGATCTGTACCAAGCAATCGACCTTACGGTATGCGTGGAAAAGCGTATTTCCGAGGGCGGTACCTCACTGGCTTCCGTAGAAGCACAAATTGCCTACGTAAAAGGAATGCTAACCAAATGACTACTGTATTTATCGACGGAAGCGTCGGCACCACGGGACTCCGTATTGCGGACCGGCTGGCAGTGCGAAACGATCTGGAATTGATCACGCTTTCGGAAGAAACCCGAAAAGATACCACCGCCCGCAAAGAGGCGATCAACAGCGCGGATATCGTGTTCTTGTGCCTGCCGGATCCGGCAGCGATCGAAGCGGTATCCCTCACCGAAAACCCCGCTGTCAAAATCATCGACACCTCTACGGCGCACCGTACGCATCCCGATTGGATCTACGGTATGCCGGAGCTTTGCGGACAGCGCGAACGCATCGCCCAGTCGCACCGCATCGCCAATCCCGGGTGTCATGCCAGCGGCTTTATCGCGTTGGTGACACCGCTCGTCGAGCAAGGATTGCTCAAAGCGGATACGGCGCTCAGCTGTTTCTCCCTCACCGGCTATTCCGGCGGCGGTAAAAAAATGATTGCGGAATATGAAAGTGCCGACAGAAGCCCGCTTTTGAAAGCGCCGCGGCAGTATGCACTGTCGCAGCAACACAAGCATTTAAAAGAAATGGTCACTGTCTGCGGTCTTAGAACCGCTCCCGTCTTCTGCCCCATCGTCGCAGATTTTTACAGCGGTATGGAGGTAACCGTGCCACTGTTCAGTAAAGACATTACCGGAACGAAGCAGGATATTGAACAGCTGTATGCGTCGTACTACAGGGGCGGTCTGGTGCGGTTCGACAACGGTACCGATGCCGACGGTATGCTGTCTGCGGCGGCATTTGCCGATCGCGACGATATGCAGGTGTCGGTGCAGGGGAACGACGAGCGCATTCTGCTCACGGCACGGTTTGATAATCTCGGCAAGGGCGCTTCGGGCGCCGCCATTCAGAATATGAACATCCTGCTCGGCGTGGACGAAGCAACCGGCTTGAATGTATAAGAGGAAAAGACTATGAAACTGATTTCGGGCGGCGTATGTGCCGCAAAAGGCTACAAAGCAAACGGTCTCCACTGCGGCATCCGCAAGAACCGTACCAAAAAGGATCTGGCGCTGATTGTCAGTGACGTGCCCGCAAACGCGGCGGCGGTGTATACCACCAATTTGGTGAAAGGTGCGCCGCTGACCGTCACCAAAACGCATTTGGCAGATGGCACGGCGCAGGCGATCATCTGCAACAGCGGTATCGCCAACACCTGCAATGCGGACGGCATTGAAAAAGCAAACGCCATGTGTGAACTGGTGTCGGGCACGATCGGTGTGCCGGCAGACGACGTGGTGGTGGCTTCCACCGGTGTTATCGGACAACCGCTGAATCTCGAGCCGATTGCCGAGCATATCAAAGAACTCGCGGACGGATTGTCCGAAAACGGCGGCGAAGCAGCGGCTGAAGCCATTATGACCACCGATACCGTCAAAAAGGAAATCGCCGTGGAATTCACCATCGACGATACCGTGTGTCATATCGGCGGTATCGCCAAGGGTAGCGGCATGATCCATCCCAATATGGCGACTATGCTGGTATTCATCACCTCCGACGTTGCCATCTCCCCCGCCATGCTGCAAAAAGCATTGTCGGGTGATATCGCCAATACGTTTAATATGTTAAGCATCGACGGTGACACCTCCACCAACGATATGGTAACGGTGCTCGCCAACGGTCTTGCCGGCAACGAGCAGATCACCGCCGAAGGCGAAGCGTTTGATACCTTTATGAAAGCGCTCAACACTGTGACGGTCAATCTGTGCCGTATCATCGCCGGCGACGGCGAGGGTGCCACCAAGCTGCTGGAATGTAAGGTCCGCGGTGCCGATACCGAGCAAGCGGCAAAGTTATCGGCAAAAAGTGTCATCTGCTCCAGCCTGCTGAAAGCCGCGATGTTTGGTGCTGATGCCAACTGGGGACGCATCCTGTGCGCGATCGGTTACAGCGGCGCGGACATTGACGTAAACAAGGTCGATGTGTCGTTCCGTTCGGCAAAGGGCGAGATCGCCGTGTGCCGCGACGGTGCCGGTATTCCGTTCTCGGAGGAACTGGCAAAAGAGATCCTGCTCGAGCACGAGATTGAAATTCTCGTCAAGGTCGGTAACGGCCCGTACAGCGCGTGTGCGTGGGGTTGCGATCTGACCTATGATTACGTGAAGATCAACGGTGATTACCGCACCTAAGGAGTGGACAGTATGCATGATATCATTTCCAATGCCGAGCGCGCTGAGGTCTTGACCGCGGCGCTTCCCTATATTCGGCGGTACAACGGCGAGATCGTTGTTGTGAAATACGGCGGTAACGCCATGATAAACGAAGAACTCAAAAAGGAAGTCATGCAGGATATCGTCCTGCTGTGGCTGACGGGTGTCAAGGTCGTGTTGGTACACGGCGGCGGACCCGAGATCAGCGATATGATGACTCGCCTGGATAAAAAGCCTGAATTTGTAGACGGTCTGCGCGTGACGGATAAGGAAACCGTGGACATCGTGCAGATGGTGCTTGCGGGCAAGGTCAACAAAACACTTGTCAATCTGTTGGAGATGACCGGCGGCAAGGCGATGGGGATTTCCGGCATCGACGGTCATCTCATCGAAGCCACTTTCAAGAATGAAAAGCTCGGATTTGTCGGTAAGATTACCAACGTCAACATTGAGCCGGTATTGGATCTGCTCGAAAAGGGCTATATCCCGGTCGTGTCAACGTTAGCTTGTGACGAAAACGGCAATATTTACAACATCAACGGCGACACTGCCGCCGCACATATCGCCGGCGCTTTGGAAGCCGAGCGTTTGATTATGATGACGGATATCGCCGGTATTTTGCGCGATAAAGACGATCCCTCCACCCTCATTCCCGAGATCACCATCGAGGAAGCCAAGGCGTTATACGACTCCGGTGTGATCTCCGGCGGTATGATCCCCAAGGTGGACTGC
>CAYVDQ010000122.1:0-4195 GCA_964450615.1 uncultured Eubacteriales bacterium
AGCATCAGTTCGCCGAATGTGACAACTCTGCTCATTGTTTGATCTCCTTTACTAATTCTACTGCCTCACGGGTAAGGGCCTCGATCTCGTCAAAATTTCCGTCAGCAATCTTATCGGACGGCACCATCCAACTGCCACCGCACGCAAAAACGGCTTTGCAGTTAAGATACTCGGCGAGGTTCTTCACGCCGATACCGCCGGTAGGCATAAACCTCACCTTGGTATACGGTGCCGCCATCGCTTTGATCATCTTGACACCGCCCGCCGCTTCCGCTGGGAAGAATTTGAGATAGGTAAGCCCGAGCGACATCGCCGTTTCCACCTCACTCGGCGTGCAAACGCCGGGGATGACGGGGTACCCCTTATCGTTGCAGTGCTTGACAACCTCAGGGTTGGTGCCGGGGCTCACAATAAAGGAAGCGCCCGCCTCCATCGCTTTATCCGCCTGTTCGGGGGTGAGCACCGTACCGGCAGCGATCAGAAAATCCGGATACGCCTCGGCAATACGGCGGATGGATTCCTCCGCGGCATCGGTGCGGAACGTGATCTCTGCGGCACATAAGCCCCCTTTCTTCAGCGCTTCTGCCAGAGGCAGAGCATCCTCGACGTTGTCGATCTTGATAACCGGAATGACGGCTGTGTTTTGGATCTGTTCGATTAGTTGTTTCATGCGAGAGCCTCCTTAATATTCGTATAACAAATTTTGGTAACGAGAGTTTCGGCAGTTGTGCCATCGTATTCCCCGCTCTGTACCCATTCGCCTATCAGATTGCAAAGGATCTGACGGAAATAGTCGTGACGGGCATAGGATAAAAAGCTGCGCGAGTCGGTCAGCATACCGTAGAAGCTACCGAGAGAGGCGTTTTCCGAGATCGTCTTGATCTCATCCTCGATCCCGCGCTTATGATCACAGAACCACCAAGCCGCACCGGCGCGGACATTGGGAAATGCCGCTGTAATGCAGGCGATCTGCGCAATGTTTGCCTCGTTGAGCGTGTAAATCACGACTTTAGGAAGTCCTGTTTTTACATTGATGGCATCCAACATACAGATGAGTGCATTTCCGTCCACCGTGTTACCGACACAATCGACACCGCAATCGGCACCGAGGCGTTCGGCAAGAACGGAGTTGGCATTACGCACCACCGCCAAGTGCCACTGAGACACCATGTTTTTCTCTTTATACAAGCCGTTGACATAGACGTACAGGTTGCCGATAAGACCGCTGTATTCGTCATCGCTGATTGTTTTACCGGCAAGAACCGAACGGAATACGGCATCACCTTCGGCATCGTCGGCAATGCGGTTTGGAAATACCGGAATACCGACGTCGCTGCAACGACAACCGTGTGCCGCAAAGAAATCCAACCGATTGGCGATCGCCGCCTTGAGTGTCGGAAGATCCCTAACCTCTACCCCACTGACCGCACTGAGTGTTTGGATATAGTCCGCATAACCCTCTCGGCGCATCAGCATCACGTTGTCAACACGAAATGACGGTAACACTTGCGCGGTGATGGTGGCATCCGCCGCAATTTTCTCATGCCACGACAGATCATCGATAATATCATCGGTCGTGCAAATCATCGCCACGTTCGACTGCGCGATCAGCTTGCGCGGGGACATCGCCGTTTTGACAATATAGGCGTTCGCCTCATTCCATATTGCCTCGGCGCTCGCTTTATTAAGCGGTGCGTGTATGCCGAAATACTGTGCCAATTCCATATGTGACCAATGATACAAAGGATGGCCGGCAGCAAACTCAAGTGCCTCGGCATATTTTAGGAATTTCTCCTTATAGGTCGTTTCCTTGCCGGTGATGTACGCTTCATCAATACCTGCGGTACGCATCAGGCGCCATTTGTAATGATCGCCGGAAAGCCAGATCTCACCGATATTGTCAAAAGGGCGATCCTCATAGATCTCCTTCGGTGACAGGTGACAGTGATAGTCCACAATAGGAAGAGCTTTGGCAGTGCGATACAATTTTTTTGCCGCCGTATTGGTGATAAACGCCGCTTGCTTCATACAGTCACTCCCTCGTCATAACATTTTCAGTATACAACAAATTATTTTTTTCCGCAATAGCATTTATTCCGGATCGTGTGTGATGCGCAGCTGCGGATAAAATTACGCACCACACCGGAGCACCGGAACAAAGTAATACCGCAGCGATCAGCCGGGCGGTTTGGGTTCGCGTAATGGTCTGTTTCATAAATGCGTCTTCTATTCTATCTCTATACTACATATTGTGACAGAAACAAGGTCGTTTTTCAACATTTTTTCTGCTTTTATTCAATAAATTTTAGTAATTTTTTTATAAAAAGGATGCAAAGTTCGGAAAAATATGGTATGCTAATATTTAGCCAATCTTATTTATTTCTTAGTATTGTTAGGAGGTATCCGCATTGGCAGCACACAATCAAACAAAAGGTGAAGTATTGGGGCTCTTATCCTCGAATATGGAAACGGGTCTGACCACAGCACAGTTCACCGAGCTTCAAGCAAAGCACGGACTGAACAGACTGCAGGAAAAAAAGAAAAAAACGATGGCACAGCGCTTCTTTGACCAGTTCAAGGACGTTATGATCATCATCCTCATTTTAGCGGCAGTGATCTCGGCGGTCATTGCTGTATCCGAAGGCATCAAGACCGGTCACTGGGGCGAACTGTTTGAGCCCGGCTTGATCGTGCTTATCGTCATTTTAAATGCCGTGATGGGTGTGATGCAGGAAAGCAAGGCCGAAAAGGCGTTGGAGGCGCTCAAAAGTATGTCGGCGCCGCACGCACGCGTCATCCGTAACGGCGTGGAATGTGTTATTGACGCCGCCGATTTGGTGCCGGGTGACATCATCCGCCTGGAGGCCGGCGATTTCATTCCGGCTGACGCGCGCTTGCTGCATAGCGCGGGCTTGAAATCAGAAGAAGCCGCGCTGACCGGTGAATCTGTGCCGTCGGAGAAGGATGCCGAGGCGATCGTGGATGAGAACGCACCGCTGGGTGACCGCACCAACATGGTGTTCTCCGGCTGCAGTGTCACCTACGGCACTGGTACTGCGATTGTCACCGCCACCGGTATGGATACCGAAATGGGGAAGATCGCGAACCTGCTTGACAGCGAGGAAGATGGGCAGACGCCCTTGCAGGAGAAATTAGCACAGCTCGGTAAATATCTGGGCTTTGTAGCGCTCGGCGCTTGTGCGATCGTGTTTGTAATCGGTTTGTTGAACAAGCAACCGCCGCTGGATATGTTTATGGTCGCCGTATCGCTGGCGGTATCCGCCATCCCCGAAGGCTTGCCGGCAATCGTCACAATCGTCTTATCCATCGGTGTTCAGCGCATGGTCAAGCGCAACGCGCTGATCCGCCGTCTGCCCGCCGTGGAAACCTTGGGCAGTGCGTCGGTCATTTGCTCGGATAAGACCGGTACACTCACACAGAACCGTATGACGCTTGTAAAAGCGTACGTTGACGGTGCCGCTAACGCGGAAGCAATCAGCACCGGTAACACCGATGCGATTAAAAAGTTGCTGACCTACGGAACGCTGTGCTGTGACGGCTCGGTCGTGTTCGGCGAGGACGGTGCCGAGCAGCATATCGGCGATCCCACCGAAACCGCCATCGTGCTTGCCGCGCATAAAAACGGCTTGCCGAAAGATGATCTCAACAAATCCTATCCGCGTTTGGCGGAGATCCCGTTTGATTCCGATCGTAAGTTGATGACGACCGTCAATCAGATCGACGGCAAGAACATCGTCATCGTCAAGGGCGCATTTGATATGATGGTACCGCGTTGCGTCGCGGGCGATCTGGAAACCGCCAAACAAATGACCGAGTCTATGAGCGAAGACGCACTGCGCGTGCTTGCTGTGGCATATAAGGAGATCGACACCGTTCCCGCGCAGCCCACTTCGGAGGCGTTGGAAAACGGGCTTACCTTTATGGGTCTGGTAGGTATGATCGATCCGCCGCGTCCGGAAGCAAAAGAAGCGGTTGCTATCTGCCGTAAGGCAGGCATCAAGCCGGTGATGATCACCGGCGACCACGTTGTCACCGCCTCCGCGATCGCGCGCGAATTGGGTATTCTCGGTGAAGGCGATCGCGCCATCACCGGTGCTGAGCTGGATGCGATGACCGACGAGGAGTTGGATGCTCAAGTCGAAAGCATCGCGGTGTACGCGCGTGTATCCCCCGA
>CAYVDQ010000123.1:0-4192 GCA_964450615.1 uncultured Eubacteriales bacterium
CGGTTTCGATCCGCTGAATGATATACTCTTTTCCTTCCTCTGCGGTGCTCAAATTCATAGCGCATCTCCTGCTTTATTTGCCCGACTCTTGTTAATCGTTAGCCTACGCTAACCGTATGTATCGTACCACCTCCTCCAATATTTGTCAATACTTTTTTTGAAAAAACGATTTATTTTACCGGTTGCTCTTCTTTACCTCTTATGATATACTAAAAGTGATTTTGTCCCAAGGAGGATATCACACATGAGTTCACGCATCTCACCGCGCACATCCAAAGCATTGCTTGCTGCCCTCGCATCGGTGTTGTTCGCGGTCATGGTATTTTTGGTACTGTGGGGGGTTGGAAACTGGAATCCGACGCAGATCGACTCATCCACGACCACCGGTGCCGCGCAAAAAGCTGCCTGTTGCGGCGGTATTGCCGGCTTGCTCGGCGTTCTGTTGTTTATTTTATCGCGCGAATATCTGCGCGATAATCAGGACGTCGCAAAAGAACGCCCCGTATGGTTCTATCCGCTGATGTCGGGACTGCTTTCGGTAGCGGCGATGTGTGTCGCGTATTCCTTCGTCGGCATGTGGCCGTTCGGTGAGAAGAGCGCCATGATGGTGGATATGCACCACCAATACGCGCCCCTGCTCGCGGAACTGCGGTACGATCTTCTGCACGGCGACAGCCCGCTGTACACCTTTGAGGTTGGCCTCGGTGCCAACTACCTCTCGCTGTTCGGTTATTATTTGGCAAGTCCGTTCAATCTCTTTTTGCTCGTATTCCCCGAGCGCCTGCTCGCACAAGGAATTCTTTTTATTACTCTACTGAAAAACGCATTGTCCGGCGCACTGTTTGCGCTTTGTGTGCAACAGCTGTTCGGCAAGCGCGGCCTGCACATTCCGATAGTATCGGTCATGTATTCCCTGATGGTGTACCTGATCGCCTATTCCTGGAACCTTATGTGGTTGGACGTCGTGATGATGCTGCCGCTCGTGGTATACGGCTTTGAACGGCTGATGCACACCGGCAAATTCCTCACCTACGTAATCTCCCTCGCGTACGCGCTTTATGCCAACTATTATATCGGCTTCATGCTGTGCATCTTTTTGGTGCTGTATTACCTTATCTACTGCATCCGCTCCCCTCGCTCCGGCAAACAATTCGGTGTATCGTTTGCGCGTTTTGCGGGCTTTTCGGTGCTGTCAGCAGGTTTGGTTGCCGCTTTGCTGATACCGGTATATTTAGCACTGCAAAACACGTCGGCGGCAGGCGCGGAGCTACCGGAGATCACCAACACTCTGGATATTTTTGAACTGCTCGGCCGCCATCTGGCAGATACTTCCCCCACCGTTCGCGCCGGCAACCTCCCGAATATTTACTGCGGGGTTCTCACCGCGATATGCATCCCGCTGTTTGCGGTGAACAAGGGTATCGCCCCGCGCCGCCGCGCCGCGTACATGGCGCTGTGGCTGGTGTTGTTCTTCTCTTTTCTGGTCAACTGGACAGACCTTGCGTGGCACGGTCTGCATTCCCCGAACGACCTGCCGTATCGCTTTTCGTTCCTGTACTCCTTCTTTTTACTGCTCATGGCGTGTGAAACGCTCATTCACTTAAAACACATTGAAACCCGCCACGTCTTTTTCACCTTTGCAGGCGCGGTCGCGTATCTCATGCTCGAGGAGCATTTCGGAGACGAAGCCTACGGCTTCTCCACCGTGTATATCAACCTCGCGATCTTCGCGGTATACACCGTCATTCTGGTACTATCGACACACAAGCTGGTGCGCCGCCGCGTGACGTATGCACTGCTCCTGCTAGCGGTCACGGCGGAAATGGCACTCGGCGGCGGCAGCACCTTCGTCAAACTCAACGCCAACGAGTATTTCACCCGTCACAGCGATTACGTGGACAACGAAACCACCGAGGCGATCCGCGCCGCGGTCGGGAAAGCGCAGCAGCTCGGCGATGCGGCTGTAGGCGACGACTTCTACCGTCTGGAATTTTTGCCCCGCCGCACCTGCGTGGACACCGCGATGTTCCATTATCGGGGGCTCACCTCGTTCTCCTCCAGCAACTATTACGACACCACCCGCCTGCTGGGCGGTCTCGGCTATGCCATCAACGGTGTCAATAGCCATCTGTACAAATCCTATCAACCGTTTACCGATTCCCTGCTCGGCATCCGTTACGTGATCCTCGGCGAGGACGAGTCAGTTCCCACGTCGCTTAAGCGCATCGACGCCGTCACCGTAGGCGAAACTTTGTACACGATTTACGAAAACCCCTACGCACTTGGTCTGGGCTATATGGTGGACGAGGATATCAAGAACTACAACTATACCCGTTACGATCCCTTCACTTCGCAAAACGAGCTGTTTTCCGCCCTTGTCGATAACTATTCCTTGCTGTATACGGTGTATGACATTACATCCGACGACCCCTCTACCGGCGTCACCACCGGCTCGCCGTCAGGCTTCCGTCTGTATACCGATGAGGAAAACCGCATTGCCACCTTCTCGGTGACACTTGATGAAACCGCCCCGATCTTCTTATATGCCGACTGCAGCGCGGCAGACGACCTCACCATTGAGTTGGGCAATGAGTCTTGGTCGGTCTCCCCGCATGAGCCGTATATCATCAACGGCGGTGTAGTGCAGGCAGGCTCGGTCGTCACGCTGACCGTTACCTCCGATACCGGCTGCACCGGTAACTTCTACGTTGCAAAGTGGAACAGCGACACCTTTGAAACGGGTATGTCGGTTCTTTCGGAAAGTCAGTTGGTGATCGACGATCTCGGCAGCAGCCATCTGTCCGGCACTGTGGATGCCAAGGACGACGGCGTGTTGATGACCTCTGTTCCGTATGACAGCGGTTGGTTGGTGACTGTCGACGGTAAGGAAGTAGAAACCTTCGCGGTCGCAAGTGGCTTTTTAGGGTTCAATCTGGCAATCGGCGAACATACCGTGTCCATCACCTACGTTCCCGAAGGCCTTATCGTGGGCACCGCCATCAGCGCCGCAAGCGTGGTAGCACTGATCGTGTTGCTCATCATCTTCCATACCCGCAAGAAAAAACCCGCTTACAGCGATTCGCTGGATTATAAAAACGTACAGCCCATTCAAAAAGGCTTCTCGGTCAAGGATGAACCGATTGCCGACCTCCCCCCGCTCCCCGACACGTTACAAGAGCTCACCGATGAACCCGAGCAAGCATAAAGAAGCAGGGATGCCTTTTTGGCATCCCTGCTTCTTCCGTTCTTATTGTGAATACAACAAGGTTCCGGGGTACCCGCCCGCAATTTTCAATTGCGTCGGCGGGTCGAGTTCTTATTGTTCCCAGGGGAACTTGTACTGCGTCAGACCTAATGTGTCGCGCACTTCGATGATCTCTTTTTGCACCGATTCGTTGATCAGCACACCGTCCTTGCGCGCCAAACGGATCTCGTATTCCTTTTCGCCCGCCGTATAGATGCGCTCGGCATCGGGAGCTTTTTTGGAGGCGCGAACACCGCGGATGATGTCGCCCGCTTTCTTGCGCGCCAACTCCTCGCCGAGGAAGTGATCGGTATCGATCGCAATAAACCAATGTCCTAACTGATACGGGCGGATATTGCCGTTTTCATCCTTGCCGTCGAGGTCCTTGCCGTAGGCACCGTCCTGCAGAATGGAGGAGAAGAACTCTACCGCCATCGCAAAGCCGTATCCCTTGTAGCCGCCGAGCGCTTCGCCGATACCGCCGAGCGTGGTGAGCGCCGCGGTACCGCCGCGGATCTTTTTCAGTGCCACACCGGCGTCACCCTCAACGGCGGAACCGTCGATGCCGATGATGGTACCCGGATGGACGTCCTCACCGATCCGCTCGTAATACTCCACCTTGCCGTTTTGCGTGATGGAAGTGGCGCAGTCAAAGTTAAAATCAAATGCCTCGTCGGTCGGCACACCGATGGTGAACGGATTGGTACCGAACATACCCTCCACACCGAACGTCGGTGCCACCGACGGTCTCGCGTTGGTACCCGTCATGCCGATGCAACCCGCCTTGGTCGCCATCGAGGTGTAATAGCCCGCAATGCCGTAGTGGCAGGAGTTGCGCACCGCGACCATGCCCATGCCGTACTCCTTGGCTTTGGCGATCGCCATGCTCATGGCGGTATGACCGATCACCTGACCCATACCGTGATGACCGTCGATCACCGCGGTGGT
>CAYVDQ010000124.1:0-4182 GCA_964450615.1 uncultured Eubacteriales bacterium
GTAGATCGATAAGCGTTAAGTGCCGCCGCGGACGGGGAGTTGCCGCGCGGACGAAAAGAGTGTTCTTGCGGTTTATCGGTCGCATCCCGCTGTTGAACGTAAGGACGAGTAACCCCTCCTTATTCAACAACAGGAGAATAAGGAGGGTCTTTTTATGGAAAAAAACAAAATTTTACGGTTGGTCGTCTGCGGAATGTTGATCGCACTGGATGTGGTGCTTAAAGGATTGTTGTCGGTAAAGCAATGGAACATTGAATTCAGCTTTGCTTTCGTCGCAGTAGCAGCAGCAGCATATCTATATGGGCCGGTTGCGGCGGCTCTCGTGCACGGATCAACCGATTTTATTTGTGCGTTTTTGTTCCCGAAGGGTGATTTTTTTCCGGGATTCACCTTGACGGCGGCGTTGATAGGTGCCATATACGGGTGGTGCTTTCGCGGCTCGCGCAAGGTGTGGCGCACATCGCTGGCGGTCGTGCTGACGCAGGTGCTTTGCAGTTTGTTGCTTAATACGCTGTGGATTTCCGTTTTGTACCACACCTCGTTTTGGGCGTTTTTATACACGCGGCTTTTGCAGACCGTGGTGATGGGGACGATACAAATTATGTTTCTGCCGGTGCTCCTGCTTGCATTGGAACGCGGTGTTAAGCCTTTTTTGAACGAACAGCGTTGACAATCACGCCGTGCCTTGTTACAATACAATCAATGATCTCAGCAACAAAGGAGAGAGCGTAAATGTCAGTATATCCGATTTTTCCGGAGGGGAAACGCAAAGCGTTTACCATGAGTTACGACGACGGTTGGCCGCAGGACGAAAAGCTGATCTCGCTTATGAACCAATACGGTATCAAGGGCACCTTCAATTTGGTCAGCGGTGACGTGCTGTTCGATCAGATCGAGAATCCCGTCGAGCGTTACAAAGGCCATGAGGTCGCGACGCACGGGTACACGCACGGATACTTGGGTCGACTTGCGCCGGCGCAAGCGACGTACGACGTTCTCAAAAACCGCGAAACGCTGGAAAAGGTGTTCGGCGGTACGGTGCGCGGTTTTGCGTATGGGCACGGCTCGTATAACGAGGACACGAAGCAGATCCTCAAAAATTGTGGCATCAAATACGCGAGAACTATCAACAACAACCCGCGGTTCGTGATGCCGAAAGATTGGTATTTCTTTGACCCGACCTGCGAGGACAGAGATCCGAAATTGCTCGACCTCGCCAATCATTTTGCGACCATGAAGCCGATCTTCACGCAGACGAATCTGTTTTATGTCTGGGGTCATTCGCATTTCACCGATCGCGATAATCTGTGGGACAAGCTGGAAGAAGTGTTCCAAAAGATGGGAAACAACGACGAGATCTGGTGTGCGACCAACATTGAGATCTGTGATTACATGACTGCGTTCGATAACCTCATCATGTCGGCGGACGGCACGTATATTTACAACCCGACCACCACGACGTTGTGGCTGTTACATAACAACGGCGATTTTATGGATAAACGGGAAATCGTCGTGCTCAAGCCCGGCGAAGATGTGTATTTGAAGTAACAAAAAAGGACTGTGAAGATTTTTCACAGTCCTTTTGCTGTTTGATTACTTTTCTTCTGCCGTGCCGTACAAGTTGAGGCGGAACAGATGGCTTTCATCCTCCGGATCGGAGCAGGTGACGGTGGCTTCGCCGATGTGTCCCCAGTCGATCGCATTGGAAAGCGCCAACAACTGCGTTAAACGGCTTTTCATGTTCAGCACATCCCCGTCGGGTGTTTTCAGGTATACCTCGCCCTTCGCGGTGGATGCGAATGCAATCAATTTGTCAAAATCAAAATTGTGAATTACTTGATCTGCCATGGAACATTCCTCCTTTGCCGTTATTATATACAGAGTAACCGCGTTGTGTCAAGGATAGTTTTTAACAAAAGGTTCATAAAATACATATTGACAGAACGAGGCGGGAATGGTAAAGTATAGAAAGAGTTAGCACTCGAATAAAAAGAGTGCTAATTTTTGACGAGGGAGGTGTGGCAGATGGAACTCGGAGCGCGCAAGCAACAGATTGTGTCCGCGATCGTGGATGCGTACATTCGTACGGGTGAGCCGATTGGGTCCAAAGCACTTGTTTGCGCGTTGGATCAAGCGGTATCCTCTGCCACCATCCGCAACGACATGGCGGATCTTGCGGCGGCGGGCTTTTTGGCACAGCCACACACCTCTGCCGGTCGTGTTCCCACCGCAAAGGCTTTTCGGTTTTACATTGACCGTTTGCTTGCCTGCCGACCTCTTTCGGAGGCGTGCCGGCGGGAGATGGACGAGGTGCTGGGAACGGCATCCGGTGATCCCGAGAAGCTGATTGCTGTTGCATCGGAATTGTTGGCGAACGAAACCGGTGTGGCGGCCATTGCGGCAACGCCGGATCAAAAAGGCTCCACCGTGCGGCAGGTTGAACTGCTGCAGATCGGTACGCGGTCAGCGGCCGTGTTACTGATGACCGATAACGGCAACCTGCACAGTCGCGTATGCCGCTTGGATGCCGAGTGTGAGGCAGCTGTTTTGGCGCAGATCACCGAGTATTTGAACCGCGAATTCGCGGGAAAGGTCCTTTCCGAGATCGGCGTAGCACAGGCACAGCGGTTGCTGGTACAGCTTGGCGGTTACGGTTTGTCCTATGCGCCGTTGTTGACGGCGTTTGTTGATCTGGTGCGGGAATCGGCACAAGCCGACGTTCGTTTATCCGGTCAGCTCAATCTGTTGCAGCATCCGGATTATCCGCTCGATCAGGCGCGGTCGTTGCTCTCACTGCTTTCGCACCGAGAGTGGCTTAACGGGATGCTTACCGCACATCCGGATGGGTTGCGCGTGGTACTGGGCAGCGAAAGTCAGCGTCCGGAGCTTAACGGTTCTTGCATTATCATGACGCGCTATGCGCTCGGTGACCGCGCCAACGGCTCGCTTGGTTTGATCGGGCCCGTGCGTATGGATTACGCGCAGACGATTCCCCGTCTGCAGTACGTGGCACAGTCGGTCGGCCGATTGCTGACACAGTTATTCGAAGACTAACCACAGTTAGGAGGATGTTCCGTGGAAGAAGAAAAGAAGGATCTTATAACGGAAGAAGAAATCGAAGAGGTTCAGGCGGAAACGGAAAATAGCACGGAAGAACCCGCGGACACTGAACTTGTACAGCTTCAGGAGCAGTTGATACAAACGCAGGACCAGTATCAGCGTGTGTTGGCAGAGTATGCCAACTATAAGCGCCGCACCGATCAGGAAAAAGAACAGCTCGGTTCGTTTGTCAAAGCAGAGGTGCTCAAAGCCCTGTTGCCCGTGATTGACAATCTGGAGCGTGCGGTGGAATCACCCGAGAACGGCGAATATAAAAAAGGCGTGGAAATGGTGGTTCGTCAGTTTGGTGAAACGCTGGGAACGCTGGGACTTGAAGAGATCCCCGCTTTAAATCAAGTGTTTGATCCGGAACGGCACAACGCCGTAATGCGTGAAGACGCAGACGGTGTGGAGCCGGAAACCGTAACAGAGGTCTACCAAAAAGGCTATGCGCTCGGCGCACGTGTCTTGCGCCCCGCGATGGTCAAGGTGGCAAACTGATTTTGTATTATAATATAATATAGTATATATAGGAGGCAAATTCCATGGCAAAAATCATTGGTATTGACTTAGGTACCACCAACTCGTGCGTTTCGGTTATTGAGGGCGGCGAAGCCGTCGTTATCCCCAATGCTGAAGGTGCGCGCACGACCCCGTCGGTCGTTGCGTTTAAGAAGGACGGCGAGCGCATTGTTGGCCGCGTGGCGAAACAGCAGGCGGTGTCCAATCCGGATCGCACCATTTCGTCTATCAAGCGCGATATGGGTACGGCGAAAAAGGTGGCAATCGACGATAAGGAATATACCCCGCAGGAGATTTCCGCGATGATCCTGACCAAATTAAAGCAGGACGCCGAAGCGTATCTCGGTGACACGGTGACCGAGGCGGTTATCACGGTCCCCGCTTACTTTACCGACGCACAGCGCCAGGCGACCAAGGATGCCGGTAAAATCGCGGGCCTGGAAGTGAAACGTATCATAAACGAGCCGACTGCGGCAGCGCACGCATAAGGCATTGATAAGGAAAACGATCAGAAGATAATGGTGTACGACCTGGGCGGCGGCACCATTGACGTATCCATCA
>CAYVDQ010000125.1:0-4120 GCA_964450615.1 uncultured Eubacteriales bacterium
CAAGATGTTAGGTGAGTATTGGAAACAGTTTAAAAGCGGTACGGATATCCGTGCTGCAGCAATGGATGGGGTTGACGGTGAACCCTGCGCACTTACCGATGAAGTGGTGGAGCGCATCATTGCCGCCTTTGCATGCTGGTTGTCCGAGAAAGCGGGTAAGCCCTGCACCGAACTGACCGTTTCGGTTGGCCGTGACAGCCGCTTGTCCGGTCCCCGCATTCGCGATGCCGTTGCCCGTGCTTTGTGCACTGCCGGTGTTCGTGTGCTGGATTGTGGTTTATCATCAACTCCCGCGATGTTCATGACAACGATCGATCTTGAGTGTGACGGTGCGGTTCAGATTACGGCAAGCCACCACCCGTGGAATCGCAATGGATTAAAGTTCTTTTTACCGAGTGGCGGTATTGAGGGTAGCGATGTAACAGCCATCTTGGAAAAAGCCGAGGCAGGGGACAAGCCCGCATCGGCTGTCGGCACGGTGGAAGCGGTGCCGTATATGAAGCAGTATGCCGCGCGCTTGCGCGAGTTGATCGTGAAAGAATCCGACAATGGCGAAAAGCCACTATCCAGTTTGCATATCGTCGTGGATGCGGGTAACGGTGCCGGCGGTTTTTATGCGAACGAGGTGTTAACACCCCTCGGAGCGGATATATCCGGCAGTCAATTTTTAGATCCCGACGGTTCGTTCCCGAATCACATTCCCAATCCCGAAAATCCCGATGCTATGGCATCGGTCTGTGCCGCGGTGAAAGCTGCCGGGGCAGATCTTGGTATCATCTTTGATACCGATGTGGACCGCGCCGGCTGTGTGGGTGCGGATGGCCGCGAAATCAATCGTAACCGTTTGGTTGCGCTTGCATCGGCTATTGCGTTGGAAGGAAACGATGGCGGTACGATCGTCACCGATTCCATCACCTCCACAGGCTTAAAAACCTTCATTGAACAAACACTCGGCGGTGTACACCGCCGTTTCAAACGTGGCTATAAAAATGTCATTAACGAGGCTTTACGCCTCAATGCCGAGGGCATCAACGCCCCTCTGGCAATCGAAACGTCCGGTCATGCCGCGTTACGAGATAACTACTTCTTGGATGACGGCGCCTATCTCAGCACCAAGATCATCATCAAAGCCGTTAGGCTTGGTAAAGAGGGCAAGACGTTAGATGATCTGATCGCCGCTTTACCTGAACCCGTTGAGAGTTGTGAGTTGCGGTATACCATCACCGAACCCGATTTCAAAGCATACGGTGAACGCGTTCTAAACGATCTGGAAGCCTATGCCGCAAAGCAAGGCTGGCAGGTGGCGGACGACAGCCGCGAAGGCGTGCGCGTATCGTTTCCGAGAAACAAGGGTGACGGTTGGTTCTTATTGCGGCTCAGCGTGCACGATCCCGTCATGCCGCTCAACGTTGAAAGTGATGCTGTCGGCGGCTGTGAGGTCATTTTGTCACAGCTTGCGCCCTTCCTTGAAAAACAAACTGCATTACGGAGGAAATGACGATGGAATGGACGGAAATTCAGATCCGCGTTCCCACCGCCGATACCGATGAAGCGGCGGCGATTGCCAATATGATCGTGCCGTACGGTATCTATATTGAGGATTACAGCGATCTTGAACAAGGGGCACGCGAGATCGCGCATATCGATTTAATCGATGAGGATCTCTTAAAGCGTGATCGTACGGTCACTTGTATTCACATTTACATTGATCCGCAGGAAAACCCCACCGAGGCGATTGCGTTTTTGCGCGAACGGTATGCGGCGGTCGGTATTTCGTCGGAGGTCGTTGCCGGCACGGTCAGTGAGCAGGATTGGGCAAACCAATGGAAGCAGTATTTTAAGCCCTTGCCTGTTGGTGATCGCTTGCTCATTTGTCCCACGTGGGAGAAAACGGACAACCCCGACGGTCGCTTGGTACTCTCCATTGATCCCGGTATGGCATTCGGCACGGGCGGTCACGATACCACCCGTATGGTGCTGGAAGCGATGCAACCGCATTTAACACCCGACAGCGCGGTGTTGGACGTCGGTTGCGGAAGCGGTATTTTGTCCATCGCATCCCTGTTGCTTGGTGCAAAGACGGCAACCGGTGTGGATATTGACGCTTTGGCTGTTAAAACCGCCATCGAAAACGGCGAACTCAACGGTATGCACGAACCGCGCTATACGATTTTAGAGGGCGATTTGGTCGATAAGATCAGCGGCGAGTACGATGTCGTCCTCGCGAACATCGTTGCAGACGCGATCAAGCTGTTATCACCCGCTATTCCGAAGTTTTTGAAGTCGAACGGTATCTATATCGTGTCCGGTATTATCGCCGAGCGCGGTGACGAGGTGCAGGCGTGCCTTATTGACTGCGGCTTCGCGGTGACCGAACGCCATGAGCACGGCGGGTGGCTGTGCTTTGTTTGCAGAAAGGATTAACGTTATGTCGCGCTTTTTCGTTGCTCCGTTTGACGGTGACACTGCCGTTATCAGTGGGCAGGATGCTCATCATATTGCGCGTGTGCTGCGCATGCAGGTTGGTGATCCGCTGACGTTGTGCGACGCGCACGGCACCGATTATGCGTGCGAGATTCTATCCGTCGATGATGGTGAAGTATCCCTGCGCGTGTGTGATCGCACACCGTCGGCAACCGAGCCGACCACCTCGGTGACCTTATACCAAGGGCTCCCCAAAAGTGAAAAGATGGAATGGATCATCCAAAAATGCGTTGAGATCGGTATCACCCGCATTGTGCCGGTCGCCATGTCCCGCTGTGTGGTGAAATTAAACGGTGCGGACGGCGAGAAAAAGCGGGCGCGTTGGCAAAAAATTGCCGCGGGTGCTGCGGAGCAAAGCGGCAGGGGCATCATTCCCGAGGTCGCAGCGCCGATTTCCTTTGACACCATGCTGTCAGCGTTAAAAGACGAATATACCGTCACCTTTTATGAGGGTGGTGGTGTCTCCCTTTCGACGCTCGTAGGGGAGGATACACGGCAGGTGTCCATCGTGATCGGTCCCGAGGGCGGTTTTTCATTGGAGGAAATCGAAAAGCTACGCGAAAACGGTGCACACATTGCCACGCTCGGTAAACGGATTTTGCGTTGCGAAACTGCGCCGATGGTGGCGTTATCGGTCATTATGCAGTTGACAGGCAATATGAATTTGTGATTGCAAATCGGAAAAACTATGGTACAATAGAGATAATAGAAAGGATGATAATCATGAAAGTAACAAAAGATACGATCATTGGTGAGATTTTGGATATGGACCGCACGACGGCACCGTATTTCTTGGAAATGGGCATGCATTGTCTCGGTTGCCCCTCGGCTCGCGGTGAAACACTTGGACAAGCTTGTGCCGTTCACGGTGTGGATGCCGACGAATTGGTTGCCAAGATCAATGCCCACTTGGAGAAATAATTGTAGAAAGGCAGTTCGTGCGAACTGCCTTTTTCGTAGGTGAAAGTTATGTTAGACGCTCGTTTAACGCAGGTCGCGGCTTTTGTCCGTAACGGCAGTCGTCTTGCGGATATCGGTACCGATCACGCTCTTTTGCCGGCAGAGCTTGTGCGGCAAGGGATATGTACATACGCGATCGCGTCGGATATTAAAGAAGGACCGGTAGCCGCCGCTACCCGTACTGTCGCAGAGGCGGGGCTTGCCGATAAAATCAATATTCGTTTGGGAAGCGGACTTGAAACCGTTAAACCGGATGAGGTGGATGACATCGTCATTGCCGGTATGGGCGGGGAAACTATCGCGATGATCCTAAACGACGCGCCGTGGGTAAAACACGAACGGTATCGGCTTGTTTTGCAGCCGATGACGCGTGCGGAAAAATTGCGTCGTTATCTTTGGGAGAACGGTTTTGATATTCTTACCGAAGTCGCCTTGCAGGAAGGCAAGCACTGGTATACCGTGATTCACGCGGAGTTTGTCGGCAATAGCTTTATACCGGACGAGCTTCTTTGCCACATTGGCAGAATTCCGTTGCCGGAGGGTGAGGGTTATCTGCAAACCGTTAAAAACCGTCTGCGCAAGCAGCAACAAGGTGATCCGACCGCGGCAGAACTATTGCGACGGATTGATGAGTATGAACAAAACGGAGGTACCGTATGACCGTACAGGATATTTT
>CAYVDQ010000126.1:0-4034 GCA_964450615.1 uncultured Eubacteriales bacterium
AACCGCCGCGCCGTGCGACCGCTACCGACGCCCCGACCTTCATCGTCTTGTCAAAACCGGTGCTGTAAAACAAACGATCCAACAGCGCGGTCAACGTGCTGTTGGCGGCGGCGTAATACACCGGACTGCCAAGCACCATACCGTCACACTGTTCGAGCTTGGGGGCGAGTTCATTGACGATATCGTCAATGGCGCATTTTCCGGTCTTCACGCACTGAAAACACGCGACACAACCGCGAATATCCCGATTGCCCACCTGAACGGTTTCGGTTTCGATTCCGTTTTTGGCAAACACGGCTTCCATTTCTGCCAGTGCCACCGCGGTATTGCCGCCCACACGCGGACTGCCGTTTATCAATAACACTTTCATGATCGTTCCTCCTTAATAGCTCTATTATACGGCATTTAACTCGCCACGGCAAGAGCTTTCTCCTTTTTCAAGAGAGTCTTGCAAAGCTGAAAAAACGTGGTATACTAAATATAAGGATCGTGAAAGGAGGCGGCTTTGTGAATTTACAGGAATCGGGCGAAATGTATCTTGAAACCATTTATCTGCTATCCAAACAAAAAGCCGCCGTCCGCAGCATCGACGTGGCAGAGGAAATGGGGTATTCCAAACCGAGCGTCAGCCGTGCCGTCGGTCTTCTCAAAAACGGCGGATTTATTACTGTGGATGATAATGGGTATTTGAAACTGACGGAAATCGGCATCACCGTCGCCGAGCGCACCTACGAGCGCCATCGGGTGCTGACCGGATTTTTCGTAAAGCTGGGCGTGGATCCCGAGATCGCCTCCGAGGATGCCTGCAAGATCGAGCACGTAATCAGCAACGAAACGTTCGAAGCAATCAAATCCAAACTATAGCAAAACCGCCGCATCACAATGTGACAATGTGATGCGGCGGTTCTTTTTTACTATGCTTTATTGCGGGGTATCGGATTCGGTTCGTTTCACAAATAACGGTTTTATTACGGAAAAGGGCTTGTGTTTTTTAATGAGCGCCGACAGTGCCATAACCACTGCCGCGGTAACAACACTAAGTAACAGGTAGAGAACCGTCGCTTTCGCTGTGCTAACCGATGCAGGTAGCACAACTTTGAGAAGACGAGACCAATAATAATGCGACAAGTACAGCGGTAAACTGAATTTTCCGAGAAAGGCGAAAAAGCCGTTGTTGAACAGGCGAGCTCCGTACGTTTGATTGCTGAAAACCAGACCGATAACCAGCATAATTACAAGGATGTGGAATAGATCGTACTGAATGGTGGGTTTCCTAATAACATACATGTACGCAACCAGCGAAACCACACCCGCATACTTGACGATGGTCAACAGCACTTTTGAAAACGCGGTTAATCGTTTCCCCTTAAACGCTTCTGTGATCTGATAAAGAATAACCCCGACACCCAGATCCGCAAAGGCGCGCAGATTACCGCGATACGTAAAACCTGCCCACCCGAACGGCATGCGTATGGATTGCGTTTGAACAGCAAAGTAACCGAATATGAAAAGCGTGATGATAGGAATCACAACAAGTTTTGCGGTGGTTTTATACTTTCGAAGAAGAGGATACAGTATCGCCATACAAAGAAGCATCGACGACAGATACCACACGGCGCCGTTGAGAGTCGACAGTCGAAGACCGGTCATCGTTAACAGGCCCAGCTCCCATATGCCGTCGCGAACCATCGCGCCGACAGCATCACCTGTGTAATTGCAAACAACAGCGGTAGCGACAGCCCCAATGATCCACGAAAGGATCATATCCGGACACAGCGACAGATATTTCTTTTTGATAAACCGTGCCGTTTCTGTGCCCAGATTTTGCGGATCTGTCTGCAGTTTGCTAATGCTTTTCATCATCAGAAATCCCGACAGTATGAAGAAAAACTCAACCGCAAAGGCACCGTTTAAAAACAACGAGGTTTGGTTGCCGACAAAATTGCGGGAATGATGAAACACAATGATCACGGAAAAGAGAAAACGAAGAAATTCCATTTCGCCGACACGCTTATTGCTTGTTTGAAGCTTGCTCATATCCTCTTCTCCTTACCATTTTTACGTTTTATCCGGTCAAATTGTAACATTATACCACGAATCTGTCAATCAACTCCGACTTGCATCTATTGCCCTCTGCTGTAATTGCGATAGTCTTTCGGCGAAACCCCAAATCGTGTCTTAAACAGTTTGCTGAAATAATACACATCTGAAAACCCGGAAAGCTCTGCAATCTGACCGATACTCAAATTACTTTCTATCAAAAAATTTACCGCCGTTTGCAATCGTAACGAAATCAAATATTGTGTCGGTGTGGAATTATAGAGTTTTTTGAAAAGCGTGCGGAAATATTTCGTACTCATGTCAAACGTCTTTGCCACATCCTCTATTTTAAGTGTCGTGTCCGTATAATTCTCGGTCATATACGTATGGGCACTTTTAATTTTGCTGCGGGTATTGTGCGCGATGTATTCGCCCTGCGTACTTTTGAACAGAAACGCGATCAATGAGTATACGATGGCCGCCGCTTCACAATAGTGGATGTCCGAGTGAAGATTTTGGTGGCTGAGCGCTTTGAGAAATAAATTTTTAATTTCCGGGTTTACCGTGCAGTCACAAACGGTCGGCGGCAGATCGAATTCTCCGAAAAAACTGATACAGATGGATTTCCCCGGCTCCACGCACCGCACGGAATACGGACTGGCTTTGGGGATAAATACCAACGTATCCGTTTTTACGCCGAGTATCTCCGAATCAAATTTGTGATCGTAATGTCCGGAAAGCTGATACGCCACAATGTAGGTTTTAAAATTCCCCTCATTTTTCCAAACCTTTCGATTGGTCTGATAATAATAGATCGAGGATACGGATTCGATAAACATCCGGCAGTCACCTCCGAATTTATTATACAAAAAAGCACTTAAAAAATCAATATTTTGTTCCCTTTTCTACAAAAGTTGTCGTTTTTTCTATTTCAATGTACTTGTAGCCTCGTATAATGAAAGAGAAGGGTCACCACGTTTTTAAGGAGGAACGCCATATGAATTACGATCCTATCCGCGCGGAATTAAACAACTTTTATTTTAACGAGCTTCCGCTGATAGCAGGAAACATTCGCAACGCAGCCTTTGAACGGCTGGATGCTTATGCGGAAAATCACGCAACGGCTTCGTCCTATCAATTAAAAGCCAAGCAGTATGAGGTCATTACAGACCTGATTGAGCCCGTACTGTTTGACGACATTCCGTTCTTTTATGAAACGGGTGTATTGACCGCGTTCTGTGACGGCAGCTACGCGCGTGGTAATTTCATCCACGCAAACGGCTGGCTGTATATGCGAAACGAACATTTGTTTAAGGATGCGGACCCCTACGCGTATGATTTGTACACCAAACAAAAAAACTGCGGATTGTATATCCAGTGCGGCATATACGCCGATCGCATGCACTTAGGCCTGCCGTTTAAGAAAGTGTTTGCCGTTGGACTTCGCGGCATTTTAGAAGAACTCGAGGCGGAAAAAGCAAACTGCCAAACCGAAGAGGAAACCGCGTTTATCGACTGCGCCACGGCCGGCATCCAGTCTTTGTGCCGTATGGCGGAAAAGTTTGCGGCTGCAGCCAAAAAAAGAGGCCTTACCGAGCTGACAAGGCTTGCCTCCAAGGTGCCATTCAATCCGCCCGAAACCGTTCACGAGGGCTTGTGCGTATTGGCCTTTATGAGAAAGGCGTTGGGCAGCTTAGAAGGGATGGGCTTTAGCTCGTTCGGGCGTGTGGACGTTCTGCTCGGGCCCTTATATGAAGCCGATAAAAAGCGCGGTGTAACGGACGACACGTTATTAGATCTCATCACCAAGTTTTTGCTTATCTGGGATTGCACGCTGAACCGATCGCAGAAACTGGAAAAAGGCTTTGAGTACGAGCTGGAAAACACCCTTACCTTAGGCGGCTGTGACGAAAGCGGCACCCCCGTCTTTAACGGTATTACGAAATTGTTCTTAAAAGCCAGAGATGCCGAGAATATTCTGTATCCCAAAATGA
>CAYVDQ010000127.1:0-3984 GCA_964450615.1 uncultured Eubacteriales bacterium
CCGCACATCAGGCCGTCACGGTTATCGAGCAGATCGGTGACACCCTCTTTGACCGCCGCGTTGCGGAAGAAGGCGGTGATAAACTTACCGCTGCCGTCCGGCTCGTCGCCGCCGGAGAAGCCGCCGGGGATAAAGACCATTTGCGCTTCTTTCAAGCGGTTGGCGAAATACTCAACGCTGCGCTGAATACCGTCTGCCGACAGGTTGTTGATAACAATGATCTCGGGATCGGCACCGGCATCACGCATAGCTCTTGCGGAATCGTATTCGCAGTTGGTGCCGGGGAATGCGGGAATGAGCACTTTCGGTTTTGCCGTGTAATAACCGGCAATTTGTGTAAATCCGCCATTGTCGGATTTGAAATTAGGAATATCCTTTGTCCCTTGCTCGATGTTACAGCTGTACACGCTTTCAAGCTTGTTTTCGTACACGTCCACCAGCGTGGAGAGTACCAAACGCTCCTCACCGTAGGTGATCTGACCGTTGTCGGTGATGGTACCGATCGTTTGACCGATAGCGGTATCGGCATCCACTTCCAAAAGGAAACTGCCGTAGTGATAACCGAAGATGTCGGTCATGCTAAGGGACGGATCATACGCAAAGCCGAGCGCGTTGCCCATTGCCATTTTAAGAACGGCTTCCGCAACACCGCCCATGGTGGGCGTATAGCACGCGTACACCTTGCCTGCGCGTTGCAGTTCGGTGACTTTCTTAAACAGTTCCAAAAGGGAAGCGGTGACGGGCAGTTTGTTTTCATCAAAAGCGGGGGTCAGCATGACCACCTTGTGGCCCGCGGACTTAAATTCGGGCGAGATGACGTCGGTGGTTTTGCCGGTGGTAACAGCAAAGGAAACGAGCGTGGGCGGAACGTCCAGATCCTCGAACGTGCCGCTCATAGAGTCCTTGCCGCCGATGGAGCCAATGCCCAATTGCTTTTGTGCAGCAAACGCGCCGAGCAAGGCAGAGAGCGGTTTACCCCACCGTTTACCGTCCTTGCCGGGATGCTCAAAGTATTCCTGGAAGGTTAAGTACACATCCTCAAACGAGGCACCCGTTGCGATCAATTTGCAAACCGATTCCACGACCGCCAGATACGCGCCGTGGTACGGGCTTTGCTCGGTGATAAACGGGTTGTAGCCCCACGACATAAAGGATACGTCGTCGGTGTGCTTTTCTTCCATGGAGATCTTATGGACCATGGCTTGGATCGGTGTCAACTGATGTTTGCCGCCGAACGGCATCAGCACTGTGCCCGCACCGATGGTGGAGTCAAAGCGCTCGGACAAGCCACGCTTGGAACAGATGTTGAGATCTGCCGCCATATTGGTGTATACGTCCGCAAAATCACCCTCCACCTGCTTATCCTGCAGGGCGGGAGCGGCGGGCGTAACGACAATATGCTTTTCAGCGCCGTTGGAGTTTAAGAACTCGCGGCTGATGTCAACGATGGTGTTGCCGTTCCATTTCATGACAAGGCGAGGCTCGGCTTTGACCACGGCAACGGGACACGCGTTAAGGTTTTCGCTCTTGGCAAGTGCCAAAAAGGCGTCAACGTCTTTGGCTTCGACAACGACCGCCATACGCTCTTGCGATTCGCTGATGGCAAGTTCCGTGCCGTCTAAGCCTTCGTATTTTTTCGGAACGGCATTCAGGTCGATTTCCAGACCGTCTGCCAGTTCGCCGATGGCAACCGACACGCCGCCGGCACCGAAGTCGTTACAACGCTTGATCATGCGGGTGGCTTCGCCGTTGCGGAACAAACGCTGAAGCTTGCGTTCCTCGGGAGCGTTACCCTTTTGCACTTCCGCACCGCAGGTTTCCAAGGATTTGGAGGTGTGCGATTTGGAAGAACCGGTCGCACCGCCGCAGCCGTCACGGCCGGTGGCACCACCGAGCAGAATCACGATGTCGCCCGGTTCGGGACACTCACGGCGCACGTTCTCCGCAGGAGCCGCCGCGATGACCGCACCGATCTCCATACGTTTGGCGGCATAGCCGTCGTGATAGATCTCATCGACCATACCGGTGGCAAGACCGATCTGGTTACCGTAGGAGGAATAGCCCGCCGCCGCGGTGGTGACGATCTTGCGTTGCGGCAATTTGCCGGGGATGGTTTCGCTGACGGGTTTGAGCGGATCTGCCGCACCCGTCACGCGCATGGCAGCATACACGTAGCTGCGGCCGCTCAAGGGATCGCGGATAGCACCGCCGATGCAGGTCGCGGCGCCGCCGAACGGTTCGATCTCGGTTGGGTGGTTGTGGGTTTCGTTCTTGAACAAAAGAAGCCACGGCTCTTTTTTGCCGTCTGCCTCGACCTCAATTTTGACGGTGCAAGCGTTGATCTCTTCCGACTCGTCGAGTTTTTCGAGCTTACCCTCTTTTTTGAGGTAACGTACCGCCAACGTGGCGATATCCATCAAGCAAATCGGTTTGGTTCTGCCGAGTTCCTTGCGGGTGGCAAGATAATCCTCATAGGTTGCCTGCAACAACGCATCTTCAAACACCACGTCGTCAATGGTGGTGAGGAAAGTGGTGTGGCGGCAGTGATCCGACCAATACGTGTCGATCATGCGGATCTCGGTAATGGTGGGATCGCGCTTTTCGCTGCGGAAATACGCCTGACAGAAAGCGATATCGTCGCCATCCATCGCGAGTGCATAGTCCTCAACGAATTTATCCAGGCCGTCCCGATCCAGATCAATGAAACCGGTAAGAGTTTTGACGGTGGTGGGAATGTCATACTCCATATGGAGAGTTTCCGGCTTGTCCAACGTGGCTTCGCGGGCTTCCACAGGGTTGATGACGTATTTCTTGATCTCGGCGAGTTCCTGCTCGCTCAGGTTTCCGTACAACGCATACACTTTGGCAGTGCGCACCAACGGTCGGTCACCGGTGGAGATGATCTGAATACACTGTGCCGCGGAATCGGCGCGCTGGTCAAACTGACCGGGCAGGTATTCCACCGCGAATACGGTGGCACCATCTACCGACAGGGACTCGCTGACGGTGTCGAGCTGAGGCTCGGAAAACACGGTCTTTTTGGCGTAGTCGAATAAGTCTTCCGTAATGTTCTCCGCATCGTAGCGGTTGATGACACGCACATCGGTCAAAGCGGTAATGCCGAGCAGGGTGCGGGCATCACTGAGCAGGGCTTTCGCCTCGCTCGCGAGTTCTTTTTTCTTTTCTACAAATACTCTGTATACCATCGTTAGCCCTCCACTTGTGCCAGCATCGCACGTGAACCGATGTCCGTGCGGTAATACTTGTTATCGAAATGAATCTGCTCAACCAACGCATACGAGGCTTTGATTGCTTCGGCGAGCGAATCGGCAACCGCCGTTGCACCGAGCACACGGCCACCGTCTGTCAGCAACTTTTCGTCCGACAGTTTTGCACCTGCGACGTACACATGGTCGGCGATCACATCGGGAACGGTGATCTCATAGCCTTTTTCGTACGCTGTCGGGTAACCGGCAGATGCCATGATGACACAGCAAGCATGTCTGTCGCTGAACGTAACGTCCACGTTCTTAAGCGTGCCGTTGGTTACCGCTTGCATGACGGTGAGCAGATCGCTCTCCAAGAGCGGTAACACGACCTGCGTTTCGGGATCGCCGAAACGGCAGTTATACTCAATGACCTTAGGACCGTTTTCCGTGAGCATTAATCCGAAATACAGACAACCCTTAAAGGTACGGCCCTCCGCTTTCATGGCGCGAATGGTGGGCAGAAAAACGGTTTCCATGCACTGCTCGGCAATGTCGGCGGTGTAATAGGGGTTCGGGGCAACGGTGCCCATGCCGCCGGTGTTAAGACCCGTATCGTTATCCCCTGCTCGTTTATGGTCCATAGACGAGATCATGGGCACGACGGTCTCACCGTCGGTAAACGACAAAACGCTTACCTCCGGACCGGTCAAGAATTCCTCGATGACGATGTTGTCACCGCTCTTGCCGAACACTTTATCTTCCATCATGGAACGAA
>CAYVDQ010000128.1:0-3968 GCA_964450615.1 uncultured Eubacteriales bacterium
CAATCCCTCCGTCTTTTTGCTTCGCAAAAATCCACCTCCCTTTACGCAAGGGAGGCTTTGTAGGGGAGGCGTTTCGCCTCCCGTTTTCGTTTGGCGGGAGGGGAGACCCCTCCCCTACGGTGGTGGCTTGGTGGGTGCAAGGCGGGTGCCGGAAGATGCGGTTCGCCGCAGGGTGAACCTGACACCTCATCCACCGCAAGCGGTCCCCCTTTTCCTCCCGGAGACGGGCCCCTTTTGTCGCTTCGCGACATTTCCCCCGCCAAGCGGGGGAATTACCTCAAGGAGAAGGCTTGGCGGGCGGATATGGAATCCGCCCCTACGGGGTGGGTTTGGGTTGTTACAGTTGATTTTCGTCGTACACGGCGCGCGCGCCGCCGATGAATTTCGGCCGTGTGCGGGCGGCAAGCACCGTGGCACCGCCGATGGTATTGTTTGAAAGACGCAGGGGAACAGCCACCTTTTTAAGGTGCATACCGATCAGCGTAAAACCGATGTCAAGACCGGCATCCGCCTTAATTTCTTCTACCGCCACGGGATCACGGAACGCTGAGTATGCCTGCGTTGCCAGTGAGCCGCCCGCCTTTGGCTGCGGCACCACGTTGACCGGCTCTAAGAGCGGAACGGCTTGCCGTTCGGTGATGATGGCGCGGTTGAGATGTTCACAGCACTGTACGGCGAGATATAGGCCGCGTTCGGTGGTGTAGTCGTACAGCGCGCGGAAGATCTCCGCGGCGATGGCGGGACTGGAATTGGTGCCGATGGTATCGCCTGCCACCTCACTGGTAGAGCAACCGACAACGACAAGATTGCCCGCCGTGAGTTTCGCCGTTTCGCATAGTTCTTGTATTGCCGCGTAGGTTTGTTCGTAAATCATAGACGGTCTCCTTAATGCAACATGATCTTGCTTTTCTCAAAAACCTTCATCAGCACAACTCCGATAACCAAGCCGGCAATGCCTTGCATGCCGTTTGCGGGGATATTGACTGCCGAAGGGATAAATCCATACATAAAGCCCTCAAACACAAAATAGCCGAGTATCATGATACTCTCTGCCGCAAGTCCGCTAAGGATTTCGGAGGTGAGTTTTCCGAGTTTCTTACGGAATGACTGAAACCCATAGAAAGCGACAAGCGCCATCAAGCCTTTGATGATAAAGGTTGCCGGTGCATAGATCACGTACCCGGCAACGATATCCGCAAGCGCCGAGCCGAGTCCTGCAGCAAGGAATCCGTATGCGGGGGGCAGCATCCATCCTGCTGCCAGCACGATACAATCCCCTAAATTCAAATATCCCTTGAGGGGTGATGGAATCTTAATGATCATGGTGGCCACGCAGGTGAGTGCCGCCATGAGCGCCGCCGTTACGATTTTCTTTGTTTTTTCATTCATTGGGCATTAGCGTCCTTTCATACACCACTATTATATAGGATACGGCGGTGATTAGGCAAGAGGGTTTCTGCACTTTTTGGCGGAATGAAACCGAAAAAATTGCCCATTCTAATAGTTAGAACAGGAGGATGGCTATGTGTGGGATCGTGGGTTACGTAGGCGGGCAGGCTGCGGCACCGATCTTGTTGGAGGGACTTCTCAAATTGGAGTACCGCGGATACGATTCGGCGGGGATCGCCGTGATGAACGAGGGACAGATCCGTATCAACAAGGTGAAAGGGCGCATTGCGAATCTCTGTGAAAAGACCGAGGGCGGTCAGCAGACACCGGGGACGATCGGCATCGGGCATACGCGGTGGGCGACCCACGGCGCGCCGACTGACGTAAACGCGCATCCGCACCTGAGCAACGACGGGCGGTTTGCGGTGGTGCACAACGGGATTATTGAAAATTATTTGACACTGCGCGAGGAGCTCACCGCAAAGGGGTTTCACTTTGAGAGTGACACCGATACCGAGGTGATCGTGCATCTGTTGGAGCGGTATTATGCGGGTGACGTGAAAGCGGCGGTTATCAAGACGGTGTCTCGCCTGCAGGGATCGTATGCACTGGGGGTGGTGTGTGCCGATGCGCCCCACACGGTGTTTGCGGCGCGCGAGGCGAGTCCGCTCATTCTCGGGCTGGCAAGCGGGGAGCAGTATTTTGCATCGGACGTGACGGCACTGATGCCGTATACGCGCAACGTGATGTATTTGGACGACGGCGAATTTGCGGCGCTCTCCCCCGACGGCGTGACGGTATTTAACGGTGCGGGGCAGGCGGTGGACAAGCCTCTGCAGCACATTGCGTGGGATATCCAAGCCGCCGAAAAAGACGGGTTTGACCATTTTATGCTCAAGGAGATCTTCGAGCAGCCCGCCGCCGTGCGCGCGACAATCGCCCCGCGGATACAGGGGCGAACGATTTGCCTGGACAACATGCGACCCGACGATCTGCGGGACGTCCGCCGTATCGTGATCACTGCGTGCGGGTCTGCCTATTATGCGGGATGTGCGGGCAAATATGCCATTGAGGCGCTGTGCCGCCTGCCCGTGCAGGTGGAGCTTGCGAGCGAGCTGAGGTACAGCGATCCGCTGATGGACGAGCATACGTTGCTCATCGTGCTGTCGCAGTCGGGCGAGACGGCGGACACCATTGCGGCGATGAAAGAGTGCAAAGCGCGCGGTGCGAAAACGCTCGGTATTGTGAACGTGGTGGGTAGTACGGTGGCGGCGCTTGCCGACCGCGTGCTGTATACCCATGCGGGGCCCGAGATCGCGGTGGCAACCACCAAGGGGTATACGACGCAACTGGCGGTCTTATATCTGTTTGCCTTGTATGTGGCGCACGAGCGGGGGACGGTGACACCCGAGACGTTTGACCGTCTGCTCGGCGAACTGGAGCAGTTGCCGCACCGTGTGCAGAACGCGCTGGATATGAATCCCGCGACCGAGCGGCTTGCGCGCAAGTACTGTTCGGCGGCGTCGGTCTTTTTTATCGGGCGAAACACCGATTATGCGGTGGCGTTGGAGGGCGCGCTGAAGCTCAAAGAGATCTCGTATATTCATGCGGAAGGGTACGCGGCGGGCGAGCTCAAGCACGGGACCATCGCACTCATCGACGAGCATCAGCCGGTGGTGGCGCTGTGCTGTAACGGAGCGGTGGCGGATAAGACGGTCAGCAACTCGGTGGAGGTGAAGGCGCGCGGTGCCGAGGTGTTGGCGGTGACGTTCAAAGGGGATTCTGCACTGGCGACGGTTGCAGATGAGTTGCTGTTCGTACCGCGTATGGAGCCGTTGTTTGCCCCGATGGCGGAGATCGTGCCGCTACAGCTGTTTGCGTATTACGTTGCCAAGGAGAACGGCTGTGACATTGACAAGCCGAAGAATTTAGCCAAATCGGTGACGGTGGAATGAAATGATTAAGGAGTCGCGCACGGCACGACGGGATTTTCTCTCCCTCCGTCTCGCCTGCGGCGAAATCCACCTCCCTCCCGGAGGGAGGCTTTTTAGGTAATAAGTAAGAGGTAAAAAGTATAGTGTTGCGCGGGGCGCGATGTGATTGACACCTCATCAGTCTCGCTACGATCGACAGCTTCTCCTCAAGGAGAAGCCTTGAGGAGGGGTAGGGATAAAAAGATACGGGGGTGCGTATTGCACCCCCGTTTTACAATTTGCAGGTTGTCTTAAAAGCGGAGTAGTGTGTGGAAGATGCGGCGAGCCGTAGGGCGAGCCTGTTCACACGAGCGTGGTAAAAACAAATCGAAATAAATTAACGAATGCCGTATTGTTCAATGATGTAATCCATGTCTTTGTCGCCGCGGCCGGACAGGTTGATGAGCACCGAACCTTTGCCGAGTTGTTTGGCGAGTTTCATACCGTACGCGACGGCGTGTGCCGATTCGATCGCGGGGATGATACCCTCAAGGCGCGACAGCGTGAAGAACGCGTCGATGGTTTCTTCGTCGTCCACCACGTCGTATTTCACTCTGCCGAGATCGCGCAGGAACGCGTGCTCCGGACCGGAGGACGGATAGTCGA
>CAYVDQ010000129.1:0-3957 GCA_964450615.1 uncultured Eubacteriales bacterium
TCGTAATCGAGCGTTTCCAGCACCGGCATCTGCGGGCCGATCTTCATACCGGAGGTGGTATCGTACCCGCCGTTGATGGCAATGAGCAACAACTTTGCTAAGTTGCACCGCGCACCGAAGAACTGCATCTGCTTGCCGATCTTCATCGCAGACACACAGCAGGCGATGGCATAATCGTCGCCGTAGATCGGGCGCATCAGATCGTCGCTTTCGTACTGAATGGAATCGGTATCCTTGGATACCTTCGCGCAGTAGCGCTTAAACGGCGCAGGCAGGTCTTTCGACCACAGCACCGTCAGGTTCGGTTCGGGCGCTGAGCCGAGCGTATACAGCGTGTGCAGCATACGGAAGGTGTTCTTGGTGACGAGCGAACGCCCATCCTCACCGACACCGCCGAGTGCCTCGGTGATCCACATCGGATCGCCGCCGAACAGCTCGTTGTATTCGGGGGTACGCAGATGCCGCGCCATGCGCAGCTTCATCACGAAATCGTCCATCAATTCCTGCGCGCCCTCCTCGGTGAGAGTGCCGTTTTCGAGATCACGCTGAATGTAAATGTCAAAGAACGTGCTCACGCGGCCGAGCGACATCGCGGCGCCGTTTTGCTCCTTGATCGCGCCGAGGTAGGCGAAATACGTCCACTGGATCGCCTCGCGGGCATTGGATGCGGGCTCGCTGATGTCAAAGCCATACATGGCGGCCATTTCTTTGAGGTAACCCAAAAAGGTGATCTGCTGGTACAGCTCCTCACTCTGGCGGGTCTGGAACGTATCAAAATAGGTTTCTTCAAGCGCTTGTTTATCGCGTTTTTTCTCCGCGATCAAGCGGTCCACACCGTACAGCGCCACACGGCGATAGTCGCCGATAATACGACCTCTGCCGTACGCATCCGGAAGCCCCGTGATGACGTGGCATTTGCGCGCGGCGCGCATTTCATCGGTATACGCGCGGAACACGCCGTCGTTATGCGTGGTGCGGTACATAAATTCCTCTTCCACTTTGCGGCTGAGCTTGTAGCCGTACGCCTCGCAGGCATTACGCACCATTCGCATACCGCCGAACGGATTGACACCGCGCTTTAAGGGGCGGTTGGTCTGCAACCCGACGATGATCTCGTTCTCGCGGTCGAGATAACCGGGGGTGTAACCGGTCAGTGTGGAAACCGTGTCCACATCAATATCCAACACGCCGCCGAGCTGACGCTCCAATTTGAGCAGCGCCTCCAAACGCTCCGTCAGCGCTTTGGTGCGGGGTGTCGCTTCGGCGAGAAACGCCTCGTCACCGGTGTATTCGGTATAATTGCGTTGAATAAAATCGCGCACGTTGATCTCATCCTGCCACGCGCCGGGCACAAAGCCTTTCCAATTCTGATGCGTCATTTTCCATTCCTCCATATAGTAAAAAGGGCAAATCCAGTTGACACTGAATTTGCCCAGACGGTCGGCACATACGCTCTCATATTCCACCGCAGTATCCTGCGTTATCCGTCAGTCGTATGAGAGCCATTTGATTTGTATGTATTGTACCGCAATTTCGGCAAAATGTCAATCTGTCACTTGAAAAACAAAGGAAGTTTTTCAAGGAAAACGATATCGGTGCGGTCGGCGGCGTCCCCCTCCGCGAGGAAGGCGCATGCGGCGGCTTCGATGCCGCCCGCTTGGCGGACAAGCTCACGTACCGCTGTGAGCGATTCACCGGTGCTGATCACATCGTCCACGATCAGCACGCGCGCCCCGCGCAGTTTCTCAACCTCGGATTGTCCGAGGTACAGATGTTGCTCGTGTTGAGTCGTGATAGAGGTCACCGCCACGTCCAACGGATTGCGCATATACACCTTGACACCCTTACGCGCGATGACGTACGGCTTGCCGGATTGACGAGCCAGCTCGTACGCGATCGGAATACTTTTCGCTTCGGGGGTGAGGATCACGTCAAATTCCGGCACGCGTTTTAAGAGTTCCGCGCAACCCGCCACGGTCACCTCCACGCTGTCAAAGCAGATGAACGCGGCAATATCGAGCGTGTCGCTCACGGCGAATTTTTCTAAGCGACAGGGAACACCCGCAATGGTCATTTCATAAAATTCCGACATTTTCGACACTCCTTTTTATTACGCGTCCAACCACGCATCGAGCTGCTCCTTGGTGCGGTAGCCGATAACGCTGTCCGCGAGCTTGCCGTCTTTAAAAAGCAGCAGCGTGGGAATGCTCTGGATGCCGAACTGCATCGCGAGCGGACCTTCCTCGTCCACGTTCACTTTGCCGACCTTAAGGGTTCCCTCGCGCTCCTCGGCAATCGCCTCCACGGCGGGCGCGATCATGCGGCAGGGTCCGCACCAGGTCGCCCAAAAATCCACCAGTACGGGGATATCCGATTGCAAGACCTCTTGTTCAAAATTGGCATTTGTCAGTACGAGTTCCATACGTTAGTCCTCCTTGGATTTATAATACAACATACAATGGCAGAATCCCTCAAATGCGGGATCGTTCATCTGTTCACGGAATTCTTTGCAAATACACTTATTTTCCTCGGTGCGCTGTACGCGGCAGGGACAATACCCGCCGGTTTGTTTGAGTCCCTCTTTGATCGCCTTGACGACCTCTTTATCGGGATTTAAGGTTACCTTCATCGTATCACCTCGATTATATTGTACCATACTCTTATGGATAGTACCAGTATTTTATTGATTTTTGTCCGGCAAAATGTTACAATAATGCGCGGAGCGTGATGTCATGATTTGGAAATTGTTTTTGACCTTCTTAAAGATCGGTGCGTTTACCTTCGGCGGGGGTTATGCGATGATCCCGCTGATCCAGCGCGAGGTTGTGGAAAAGAATAAATGGCTCACCGATGAGGATATTCTCGACATCATTGCCATTGCAGAATCCACACCCGGTCCGATCGCCATCAACTCGGCGACCTTTGTCGGCTACAAGGTGGCGGGCTTTTTCGGCGCGTTCTGCGCCACGCTCGGTGTGGTGTTGCCGTCGTTCGTTATTATTTTACTGGTGTCGTTCGTGCTTGAGCAGTTTGAAGCGATCAAAGCCGTGCAGTATGCGTTCAACGGTATCCGCGCGGGCGTGCTGGCGCTGATCCTCAAAGCCCTTATCAACATGTACAAAAAATGCCCCAAGGGATGGGTGTCGTATATCGTGATGGCGGCGGCGTTTATCGGCGTGGCGGTGTTTGACGTGAACGTCCTGCTCGTTATCATCGGCTGTGCCGTGTTCGGGCTTGTCACCTCGCTCTTAGCGGAAAAGAGGTGCGCGAAATGATCTTTTTGTATTTGTTTTTAACCTTTTTCAAGATCGGCGCGTTTACCTTCGGCGGCGGCTACGCGATGTTACCGCTCATCCAAAAAGAGGTGGTGTCGCTCGGCTGGATGACCAACGAGACCATCATCAATTTCGTTGCCGTCAGCGAGAGCACCCCCGGCCCGTTTGCCATCAATATGGCGACCTACGTCGGGCAGGCGATGGGCAGCAGCTACGGTCTGTGGGGCACCCTGTTCGGCGCGTTCTGCGCCACCCTCGGCGTGGTGCTGCCGTCGTTCACCATCATTCTGCTGGTCGCGAAGTTCTTTGAGAAATTCAAAAGCAGCCGCATCGTTGCGGGCTGCATGACAGGACTCAAGCCCGCCGTTATCGGTCTGATCGGCTCGGCGGTGATCTCCACGGGCGCTACGGTATTTTTCCCTGCAGGATTCTCGTTCGCGGTGTTCGCCACGGTGGAATTCATCAGTGCGGCGGCGATCTTTATTCTTGCCTTGATACTGGCGCTCAAAAAAGTGCATCCGATCCTCATCATCGTTTTGTCGGCGATCCTCGGCATCGCGGTGGGATATCTGTTCTGATAGGCAGAATACAAAAACAGGCTATGGTGTTTCCATAGCCTGTTTTCTTCTTGGTGTACCAATAAACCCCCAGTTTTACTGGGGGAGAAGAAAAACTTTAGTAA
>CAYVDQ010000130.1:0-3923 GCA_964450615.1 uncultured Eubacteriales bacterium
TTTTTTATATTTTTTTCAAGTTTTTTCAAAAACCGGTAAAGTTTTTCGGTCAGGTCTCAGCAATCTGACCGAAAAACAGGAATAGAAACACTTGGCTGGGTTGTTTGTTTTACAGAGAAAGGCGGCGTTTTCGATGAAAAAATACGGAGTGCGACTTAGTAGTTTATTGCTGTGTGTGGTACTGTTGTGTACGGGATGCGGCGGTACGGGCGGCGGAGATACCGAAGCGACCGGCACCACTACGACCACTATCCCGACGACCACCACGACCAAAACGCCGACCACTACACAAAAAGCGGAGGCGGAAGAAGCGTTGCTTGTGAACTGTCCCGACGGTAAGCAGGTGGATCCCGAATTGCTGTCGCGGCTGCGGGGTGTATGCAGTCCGTACAAATATGAGATGTCCTTTTATTATAAGGATCTGGTGAGCGGTTACAGCATTGAATACCGCGCGGATGAGATTTATCAGACGGCGAGCGTTATCAAAGCGCCGTACGTGAAATATTTGCTGACTTCGGGTGTGGACCTGACCAAAACGCTCACGATGACGAACAAGCAGGGTGGCTCCACTCATATTGACGCACAGCCGATCGGCACGGAGTTTACCGTTAAGGAGCTGATGGAGTACGCGATTCGTTACAGTGATAATACGGCGTATTATATGCTGAATGAGGAATTTGGATTTAAGGGCTTTAATGACTATGCCGAGTCATTGGGTATCGCCTCCAACGCGACAAATGATCTGACATTGATGTTCCCGAAACCGCGTTTCGGATATCTGTCAGCGCGGGATGCGGGCTTGTATTTTGAGGATATAGCCCGGTATATCGAGCAGGGCAGTGAAAATGCTAAGATGCTCAAAGGCTGGCTGACCTCCACAACGGTTGAGGGAATGCTCGCCGATGCGCTCGGCAAGACCTATGATGTGGCACATAAATATGGCTTGCAGGATCTGGGGAATGCGTACAGCCGCGCGTATCACGATGCGGCGATCGTGTATGCACCGCAACCGTACGTCTTGACGATCTTAACGTCGATGGAAGCGGGCGATGCCGCCGACGAGGCGTTTTCAAATGTTGCGGCGCTGATCGATGCGATCCAAACACAGTTGCACGCAAGCGAACAGGCGGAAGAACAACTTGAGGTTGAAGTCGAGGTCGGATAAAGCGAGGGAAAGCACAATGCGTATTGTTATTAAGGTAGGCACCTCCACGCTGGCGCACGCGACGGGACGTATCAACATTCGCCGCGTCGAACAGCTGTGTAAGGTGATGAGTGATCTGAAAAATGCCGGACACGAGATTGTGTTGGTTTCGTCCGGTGCCATCGGCATGGGTGTCGGCAAGTTGTCGCTCAAGGAGCGTCCGACGGATATGGCGACCAAGCAAGCTGCCGCCGCGGTCGGTCAGTGTGAGCTGATGTATACCTACGATAAACTGTTTGAGGAATACCGTCATACCGTTGCGCAGATATTGCTGACGGGCGACGATCTGAACGATGAAAAACGGCGTGGCAATTTCCATCAGACCTTGTTCCGTCTGTTGGAACTCGGCGCGCTGCCCATCATCAATGAAAACGACACGGTGGCGACCGAGGAGATCGGTATCGGCGATAACGACACGCTGGGCGCCATTGTGGCGGTGAATGCAAACGCCGACCTGCTCATACTGTTGTCGGATATTGACGGCTTGTACGATGCCGATCCGCATACGCATCCGGATGCGCGGCTCATTCAGATGGTCAGCGAACTGAATGACGACGTGCTGGCGTTTGCCGGTGGCGCGGGTTCTAAACTGGGGACCGGCGGTATGGCAACCAAGCTGCACGCGGCGCAGATCGCGACCGAGGCAGGCGTCGATATGGTGATTACCAACGGCGAGCATCCGGAGAAGTTATACGATATTGTTGCCGGTGAGACGATCGGCACGCGCTTTTGCGGAAGGAAGCAAAAAGTATGACAACACAGGAAATCCTGACGGCGGCAAAGCAAGCCTGTTCACAGGCGGTGCTGTTGACGACCGAAAAAAAGAATGAAGCGCTGTACGCGATGGCGGATGCGCTGATCGAACATACCGAATCCATTTTGGCGGCGAACGCTAAAGACGTTGAGGCGGCGAAAGGGTCGCTGTCCTCTGTGATGGTGGATCGGCTGGCGCTGACGGCTGAACGCATTCAGGGGATGGCAGACGGCATCTGTGAGGTGGCGGCACTGCCCGATCCTGTCGGTCGTGTCATCGAGCGTGTTGACCGTGAAAACGGTTTGGTGATCGAAAAGGTAAGCGTGCCGATGGGCGTCGCGGCGATGATCTACGAGAGCCGCCCGAATGTGACATCGGATGCGGCGGCGCTGGCGTTCAAAAGCGGTAACGTATGTGTGCTGCGCGGCGGCAAGGAAGCGTTCCGCTCGTCGCAGGCGATCGTGGATGCGCTGCACGACGGACTGCGCCACGTTGGTTTGGATGAAGCGATGATTCAATTGGTGCAGGATACCACTCGCGCGAGCGCGAATGAGTTGATGACAGCGGTGGGTCTGGTGGATCTGCTGATCCCGCGCGGCGGTGCGGGGCTGATTCGCGCGTGTGTGGAGAACGCACTGGTGCCGTGCATTGAGACCGGTACCGGTATTTGCCATGTGTATGTGGACAAGGACGCCGATATCGAAAAGGCGCTGAATATTATTGAAAACGCGAAAACTAGCCGTCCGTCGGTGTGCAATGCCGCAGAGGTGTGCCTGGTACATAAGGATATCGCGCCCATGTTTTTGCCGAGGCTGCGTGAGCGGCTCGCCGACCGCGTGGAGTTGCGCGTTGACAGCCGTGCGGCAGTGATGATTGACGGTACACCCGCAGGCGAGCGCGATTTTGATACGGAGTTTTTGGATTATATTCTCGCGGTCGGTGTGGTGGATGATGTGGATGCGGCGATCGCGCATATCACGGAGCATTCTACCGGACACAGCGAGGCAATCCTTACGGAAAATGCGGACGCCGCGGCGAAATTCACCGCGGCGGTGGACAGTGCGGCGGTATACGTGAATGCATCAACGCGGTTTACTGACGGCGGCGAGTTCGGGCTTGGCTGTGAGATCGGCATCTCCACGCAAAAACTTCACGCTCGCGGACCGATGGGATTGCGCGAGTTAACGACTTATAAGTACATTATCCGCGGCGACGGACAGATTAGATAAGGTGTGAGAATAATGGCACAGTATATAGCCGGTTTTATCGGTGTCGGTAACATGGGCGGTGCACTGGCGGCGGCCGCTTGCAAAAGCGTGAAGCCGTCTGAGGTAATTGTTTACGACCGTGATACCGCCAAAACCGCTGCACTTTCCGAAACGTGCGGTTGTGCGGTGGGGGATAATGAGTCGGTTGTCCAAAACAGCCGATTTGTGTTTTTGGGCGTGAAACCGCAGATGCTGTCGGCAGTGGCGGCAGAACTGAAACCTCTCTTAACAGAGCAGGTGGTACTTGTCAGTATGCTGGCGGGTGTTACCACTGAGCGGTTGGCAGCCGAACTTGGTGAGTTGCCTATCATCCGTATTATGCCGAATACGCCTGTGGCGATCGGTGAAGGGATGATCCTATATACGGCGAACGCCGCCGTATCCGAGGCGGATAAGGCGGCATTCGTGCAGTTGTTGTCGAAAGCAGGACAGCTTGACGAGATTCCTGAGGCATTGATTGATGCAGGGTGCGCGATTTCCGGTTGCGGTCCGGCGTTTGTGTACTTGTTCATTGAAGCGTTGGCAGATGCCGGCGTGCAGTGTGGGTTATCGCAGGATCAGGCGCTTCGGTATGCGGCGCAGACCGTATGCGGAGCAGGACGGATGGCGGTGAACGACGGCAGGCATCCCGCAGCGCTCAGGGAGGCGGTGTGCAGTCCCGGCGGCAGTACCATTGAGGGCGTGCACGTTTTGGAAA
>CAYVDQ010000131.1:0-3893 GCA_964450615.1 uncultured Eubacteriales bacterium
GCTCCAAGTGCCATCCGTTCTTCACCGGCAGACAGAAGCTGGTTGATACCGGCGGTCGTGTTGATCGTTTCAACAAGCGCTTCGGTATGAAAGAAGGCAAATAAGATTGTGGATAAGGGCAGTGCAGTAATGCGCTGCCTTTTCTCGTTTTGAGGTATTAGTATGGAAACAGCGTATAAGACCGTCGCGAAGGCGGCAACAGCTGAATACATGGATCGCCGTTCCCGTTTTATCGGTGCGGTGTGTCCGGTAACGACCGAAAGGCAGGCGCTGGACTTTATCGCTTCCAAGAAAAAGGAACACTGGGACGCGCGCCATAACGTGTATGCGTACGTACTGCGTGAGAGCGGCATCAGCCGTTTTTCGGACGACAACGAGCCGCAGGGAACGGCAGGTCTGCCCACCCTGGAAGTATTGCAAAAGCAAGGGCTCACCGATTGTGTTATCGTCGTCACCCGCTATTTCGGCGGCATTTTGCTCGGTACAGGCGGCTTGGTGCGCGCGTATTCGCAAAGTGCCGCGCTTGCCGTCAGCGAAGCGGGTGTGATCGAACGCCGCTTGTGCGTGTACGGCGAGGTTGTATGCGATTACGCACAGTACGGCTTTTTGCAATCGCTGATTCCCGAATGCGGCGGCAAGGTGGACAATGCGGAATTTGCCAACACCGTCACGGTGTCACTGCATTTGCCGACTGAAGCGGTGGACGCGTTCCAAAAACAACTGACCGATCGTTCGTGTGGCACGCTTGTTTTTCAGCCACTGGACGAGCGGTACGATTCTTTTTAAAAAAAATTTTTCTTTTTTAGAGGAAAACACGGGAATGGTTGCGTATAACAAGATAGAAGGCGGTGATCGTATGGTACCAAGAGAGCGAACCGAACAAACCGAACGGCTGATGTTGTCGCCGCGCGCGACGTTTGCGGCAGACAGTAAGGGGCGTGAAAAGCCGGAAAAGAAATGCGATTTCCGCACCGACTTTCAGCGCGATCGCGACCGCGTGTTGCACTGCAAGGCTTTCCGTCGCTTAAAGCATAAAACACAGGTATTCCTTTCCCCGAAAGGGGATCACTACCGCACGCGGTTAACGCACACGCTGGAGGTATCGCAGATCGCGCGCACGGTTGCCCGCGCGTTGCAGCTCAACGAGGATCTGACCGAATCGATCGCTTTGGCGCACGATCTGGGGCATACTCCGTTCGGGCATGCCGGTGAGCGGGCGCTGAACCGCTGCATGGACGGCGGTTTCCGCCATTATGAGCAAAGCGTGCGCGTGGTGGAATGTTTGGAAAACGACGGTCAGGGGTTAAACCTCACGTGGGAAGTGCGCAACGGCGTGCTCTGTCATACCAAGGGCGAACAGGCGGACACGTTGGAAGGGCGCATCGTGCGCGTCGCGGATCACGTGGCGTATATCAATCACGATATTGACGACGCTCTGCGTGCCAAGGTCTTTTCCGAATCGGATATTCCGTCCGATATTCGTGCGGTGCTCGGGGAAACCCGCACCGAGCGTTTTGATACGCTGATCCGTTCGGTGGTGGAAAACAGCGGTGACGATATTTGTTTTGACCCCGCCGTGCAGGAGGCCTTTGATGCGTTGCACACCTTTATGTTTGATCGCTTGTATCTAAATTCCATCGCCAAAAACGAGGAGAAAAAGGTCGATGAATTCGTCCAGCGCTTGTATGATTACTATGTAGCAGACGCCGATCGCCTTCCCGAGGAATTCCGTGTTATTGCCGCGCGTGACGGCGTTGGGCGTGCCGCGTGTGATTACATCGCCGGCATGACAGATAACTTCGCACTCGAAAAATACCACGAACTCTTTATCCCGCGCGGATGGTCGGGACAGCATATCAGTGCTATATAAGGTGACGCGACTCATTCGAACCTTGTTTTAAAAAGGTCGATTTTCGCTCATCCTTTGTTAAAATACTCGCGAATACAGACAGTATTCGCTGCGTTTTTGCCTCGACTGAACTAAAATCGCCTCTTTTTAAAATCTCCGACCGCAAAGCGAGGGGATTTTGAGGGATTTTAAGTTTATTCGAGCGAAGCAAGGCTGTCGCCTTGCAAGATCGAACAGGGTGAAAAGGCCCGAAATCAGCCGCTTTGCGGCAGGTTCGAGTGGGTCGTGTCACCTTGAATAGGAAACCAAAATTGAAGAGAGGATAATCGTATGTTGCCGGATAGCTTTATACAAGAATTGAATGCGAAAAACGATATTGAAAGTGTTGTGTCATCGTATGTTTCGATGAAACGGCGCGGACGCAACTTGGTAGGTCTTTGTCCGTTTCACGGCGAAAAAACACCGTCGTTCAACCTCTATCCCGAAACCAACTCGTTTTATTGTTTCGGTTGCGGTGCCGGTGGTGACGTCATCACGTTTATCCGAAAAATTGAAAATTTGAGTTACATCGATGCTGTCAAGTTTTTGGCGGATCGGGCGGGCATGACCATGCCGGAGCAGTCGTACAACGACACCACGGCGAAACAGCGGATGCGTATTTTGGAAGCCAACCGCGAGGCAGCGCGCTTGTTTCACGCGTATTTGTACTCGCAGGGCGGACGTGCCGGCTTGGACTATTATCACAGCCGCGGCTACACCGATGCCACCATCAAGCATTTCGGGTTAGGCTATGCGCCGCAAAGCTTTGATTTTTTGCGGTCCGAATTGCGAAAAAAGGGCTTTCATGACGAAGAATTGGTGCTCGCCTGGCTGGCGGCTCGCAGTAAAAACGGGCGCGGGATCTACGATATTTTCCGCAACCGTGTGATGATTCCCATCATTGACGTGCGCGGCAATGTCATCGCGTTCGGCGGTCGCGTGTTGGACGATTCCAAACCGAAATATCTCAACTCCGGTGACACGTTGGTGTTTAAAAAGACCAATAACCTGTTCGCGCTGAACTTCGCCAAACAGGTTAAAACGGATCACCTCATTTTGTGCGAGGGCTATATGGATGTCATTGCCCTGCATCAAGCGGGGTTCCCAAATGCGGTGGCGGCGCTCGGCACTTCGTTTACGGCGGAACACGCAAGACTGCTTGCGCGGTATACGGATGAGGTCGTGCTCGTGTTTGATGCGGATGCCGCCGGTCAAAAAGGCGCGCAACGCGCCATCGGTCTGTTACGTGACGTCGGTCTGCGGATTCGTTTGGTCACGATTCCCGACGGCAAGGATCCGGACGAGTTTATCAAGAACAACGGACCGGAACGCTTCAAACTGTTGGTTGAGCGCGCTTCCAACGATGTGGAGTATCGCCTCATTGAACTCGGCAAACGGCATCTTCTCAACACGACCGACGGCAAGGTCAATTATCTCAAGGAAGCCACCGCGTTGCTGGCGGGTCTGCACAGCCCGCTCGAGCGGGACGTGTATCTCGGTCGCTTGGCAGCGGATCTGCAGGTGTCCAAAACGGCACTGCAATCTCAGCTCAGCTATCAGATGAAGCAACGGCAAAAGCAAGAGAAGAAGCAAGAACTGTCGCGGGTGGTGCGTAACGCCGAAAGTTCCACGCAAAAAGTCAATCCCGATGCCAAGACACATGTGCGCGGCGCCAGTGCGGAGGAGAGCCTGCTCGGCGCGATTCTGCTCAATCCCGATTATATGACGGCGATCGCACCGTTGCTCTCACCGGAGGAGATGGTCACGCCGTTCAACCGTAAGGTGTACGAGCAGTTGCTCGGTCGGTATCAGCAGGGCCTCAGCGTAGAACTCAGCTTTTTATCGGAAGAGTATGAACCCGATGAAATGGCGTATATTACAAAAATGGTACGGGATGCGCGCGAGCACGTCTCGACGCTCAACGTCGAGGAAGCCAAACGCTATACCTCGGTTATCAAAAGCGAACGTCAGTTAGCGGCGCTCAAGCAACCGTCGGAACTGACCC
>CAYVDQ010000132.1:0-3890 GCA_964450615.1 uncultured Eubacteriales bacterium
GCACCAAGTTCGAGCATGTGCTGGATGAAATGAACGGTACCGCGGCGATCGGTTGTATCAGTGACAGCGATCCTCAGCCGTTGCTCATCCGTTCCAAGCTCGGCACCTTTGCCATCTGCACCACCGGTATCATCAACAATGCCGAAGAACTGATCGAGCAGCACTTGCAACGCGACGATCATTTTGATGCTATGACCGGCGGCAGAGTGAATTCTACGGAACTGTTGGCATCTCTCATCAGCCTCAAAGACAATTTTGTGGACGGCATCCGTTTTGCACAAGAGATCATCGACGGCACCACCACCATTGTCATTCTTACCAACAGCGGTTCCATCATTGCCGCTCGCGATAAGGTCGGCCGTCTGCCGGTTCTCGTCGGCAAAAACGAGGACGGCCATTGTGTCACCTTCGAATCGTATGCGGCAAACAAGCTCGGCTTTGAGATCGAAAAAGAACTCGGCCCCGGTGAGATCGTGGAGCTGACGCCCAAGGCGGTGACCGTGCTGGCACAGTCGGGAAAGAAGAAACGCATCTGCTCGTTCCTGTGGACGTATTACGGCTATTCCACCGCCTGCTATGAGGGCGTCAACGTGGAGGCGATGCGGTATCGCAACGGTGCCCTGATGGCAAAAAATGACAAAGAAAACGGCACCCTCGGTGATCTCGATTATGTTTGCGGTATGCCGGACAGCGGTATCCCGCACGCGATCGGCTATGCCAATGAAAGCGGCGTGCATTACGCCCGCGCCTTTATCAAATATACGCCTACCTGGTCCCGCAGTTTCATTTCCTCCAAGCAGGCAGAACGCAACAAGGTCGCCAAAATGAAACAGATTCCCGTACACGATCTCATCACCGATAAAAACCTTTTGTTTGTGGATGATTCTATCGTACGCGGTACGCAGATCAAGGAAACGGTCGATTTCCTGTATGAGAACGGTGCCAAAGAGGTACATATGCGTTCAGCTTGCCCGCCGATCATGTTCGGCTGTAAATACCTCAATTTCTCCCGATCCACCTCGGATCTGGACCTCATTGCCAGACGCGTGATCGTGGAGCTCGAGGGGGAAGAGGGTTTTGCGCACATCGACGAATACAGCGACGGTAACACCGAGCGCGGCAGAAACCTGCGCGAAGCGCTTTGCAAACGGTTTGAGTTTGCCTCACTGGATTTCCAATCCATTGAAAACGTGGTAAAAGCCATCGGGCTCCCCGAATGTGAACTTTGCACATACTGCTTGAACGGAAAGGAATAAACATCATGCATAACAATTCAAAATCCGATTCCTACGCGGCGGCGGGCGTTGACATCACCGCCGGTTACAAAGCCGTAGAACTGATGAAACAACACATTGCCAGAACCCGCAATGCCGGTTGCTTGGATGATGTCGGCGGCTTTGGCGGCTGCTTCGGCTTGCCCACCAATCTGGAGGAACCCGTTTTGGTGAGCGGCACCGACGGTTGCGGCACCAAAGTCAAAATCGCGATGTTATTGGACAAGCACGATACCATTGGCATTGATGCGGTGGCTATGTGTGTCAACGACATCATTTGCGTCGGTGCAAAGCCCTTGTTCTTCCTCGACTATATTGCTTGCGGCAAGAACTATCCCGAAAAGATTGCCGATATCGTCAAAGGTGTTGCCGAGGGTTGTGTGCAGTCGGGTGCCGCTTTGATCGGTGGCGAAACCGCTGAGCACCCGGGGTTGATGCCGGAAGACGATTACGACTTGGCAGGCTTTGCTGTCGGTATTGTCGATAAAAAAGACATTCTGGATAACAACACGATGAAAGCAGGCGACGTGGTGATCGCCCTACCGTCCAGCGGTGTCCATTCTAACGGCTTCTCGCTCGTTCGCAAGGTATTCGACGTTGAGAACGCCGATCTCACAACACCGATCGCCGAGCTTGGCGGCAAACCGCTCGGCGAAACGCTGCTGACCCCCACCAAGATCTATGTAAAGCCGGTGCTTGCCCTGTTAGAGCAAGTCAAAGTCAAAGGTATTTCCCATATCACGGGCGGCGGCTTCTATGAGAATATCCCGCGCAGCATTCCCGACGGACTCGGCGCCGAGATCGAGCGCGATGCGGTCAAAGTCTTGCCGATCTTCGATCTGCTTGCCAAAGTCGGCGGAATCAGTGAGCGCGATATGTTCAACACCTTCAATATGGGTGTCGGCATGAGCATCGTGGTCGCCCCCGAAGACGCGGACAAGGCGCTGTCGGTTCTCAAAGAAAACGGCGAAGATCCGTACGTCATCGGTAAAATCGTCGAGAGTGACGAAAAGATCACGATTATTTGAGAGGACTGTTCGTATGAACAACAAAGCACGCATTGCCGTTCTGGTTTCAGGCGGCGGCACCAATCTGCAAGCGTTGATCGACGCACAGCAAAGCGGCATCCTGCACAGCGGCGAGATTCAGTTGGTGATCTCCAACAATCCGTCTGCGTTCGCCTTGGAACGTGCGGCGAAAGCGGGGATCGATACGCTGGTAATCAGCAAAAAGACTCTCGGTTCGCAAGAAGCGTTTGAGCAAGCGATGATGGACGCGCTGGATCAAAACGGCATTGAACTCATCGTACTTGCCGGCTTCATGTCGATCCTCAGTGAGCGGTTCACAAGTGCGTATCCGAAACGCATCATCAACGTTCATCCGTCGCTGATCCCTGCCTTTTGCGGCAAAGGCTTTTACGGACTGCGCGTGCACGAGGCGGCACTGGAATACGGTGTCAAGGTCACCGGTGCTACCGTACACTTTGTCAACGAGGTGCCGGATGGGGGAGAGATCATCCTGCAAAAGGCAGTGAAGATCCTTAAAAACGATACCCCCGAAACCTTGCAAAAGCGCGTGATGCGTCTGGCAGAATGGAAACTATTACCCGCGGCTGTGGAACAAGTGTCAGCTGCAATGAAAGGTGAGTAATTATGGCTTTATTTGATTTAAAAACACTGCTCAGCGAGAATACCTATCCCGGTCGCGGCATCGTGATCGGCAAATCTGCGGACAGCAAAAACGCGATGATCGCGTATTTTATTATGGGACGCAGTGTCAACAGCCGCAACCGCGTGTTTGAAAGCTTTGAGGGCGGTATGCGCACCAAGGCATTTGACGAATCCAAACTGTCCGATCCCAGCCTTATCATCTACAATCCGTACCTGAATACAAAAGGCGGCAATATTGACATCATTACCAACGGTGATCAAACAAACACGATCTTTGATCATATCAACGAGGGTAATACCTTTGAGAGCGCGTTGCGCACGCGTGAATTTGAACCCGATGCTCCCAACTTCACCCCTCGCATTTCGGGTGTTTGCTATTACTGCTTCCCTCGTAATGTTTTCACTTATAAACTGTCCATTCTGAAATCCGCAAACGGCCGTCCTGAAGCCTGCAACCGCTATTTCTACGAATATATGCCCGAAGACGGCATCGGTCATTTCATCCACACCTACAAATGCGACGGCGATCCCATCCCGTCTTTCTGCGGTGAACCGGAAGAGGTCGCACTGCCGAACACCGCCGAGGAACTGGCGGATCTCGTTTGGAACAACTTAAACGAAGATAACAAGGTCTCGCTGTTTGTCCGCTCTGTCCCGCTGGACGGCGGCAAACCCACCGAGATCATCATCAATAAAAACAAGTGAGGAGAGGCATCATGAAAGAATTTGAACTGAAATACGGCTGTAACCCCAACCAAAAGCCGTCCCGCATCTATATGCAAGACGGCAGTGAACTGCCGATCGAGATTTTGTGCGGCAGACCCGGCTACATCAATTTCTTGGATGCCTTCAACTCGTGGCAGCTTGTCAAGGAATTAAAAGAGGCCTTGGGTTTGCCGGCGGTCACCTCGTTCAAGCACGTCAGCCCGACCTCCGCGGCGGTGGG
>CAYVDQ010000133.1:0-3874 GCA_964450615.1 uncultured Eubacteriales bacterium
CGATGGAACCGGTGGATTCGCCGGAACCGAAGAAACCGCCGGATTTCTTACGCAGTTCGCGCAGATCCAAACGCAGACGGCAGCACATACTGCGCACGTCGGACGGTTCCATATCGGAGTTGATGTAGTTGGAGAAATAGGGAGTGCCGTATTTGGCGGTCATTTCAAACAACAACTTGTTGTTCTCGGTCTCGCTCCAGTCGAAGTCGCGGGTGATGGAGTAGGTCGGGATGGGATACTGGAAGCCGCGGCCGTTGGCGTCGCCCTCGATCATGATCTCGATGAACGCCTTGTTGACCATGTCCATTTCCTTCTTGCAGTCGCCGTAGGTGAAATCCATCTCCTTGCCGCCGACGATCGCGGGCAGATCTTTCAGGTCTGCCGGAACGGTCCAGTCGAGCGTGATGTTAGAGAAGGGAGCCTGCGTACCCCAACGGGAGGGGGTATTGACGCCGTATACGAAGGATTGGATGCACTGCTTGACTTCCTTCTGAGTCAGGTTGTCCACCTTAACAAAAGGAGCAAGATACGTATCAAACGAGGAGAACGCCTGTGCGCCCGCCCATTCGTTTTGCATGATACCGAGGAAGTTGACCATCTGATTGCACAGCGTGGACAGATGGCTTGCCGGTGACGAGGTAATCTTGCCGGGCACACCGCCGAGACCTTCCTGAATGAGCTGCTTGAGACTCCAGCCGGCGCAGTAACCGGTGAGCATGGAGAGATCGTGCAGGTGCAAAGCTGCACTGCGATGCGCTTCCGCGATCTCATCGTCGTAGATCTCGGACAGCCAGTAGTTGGCGGTGATGGCGCCGGAGTTGGAAAGAATCAAACCGCCGACCGAATAGGTAACGGTGGAATTTTCCTTTACGCGCCAGTCGTTGATCTGCAGATAGTTGTCCACCAGATCTTTATAGTTGAGCAATGCCGAGTTGACGTTGCGGATCTTCTCGCGTTGTTTGCGGTACAGAATGTAGGCTTTCGCCACATCCGAATAACCCGCCTCTGACAACACCTGCTCCACAGAGTCCTGAATTTCCTCAACCGAGATAACGCCGTCCTTGATCTTGGGCTCAAACGCCGATGTCACCTGCAGTGCCAACATATTGATCACAGACGGATGATAATTTTTCTCCAATGCGTCAAACGCTTTGGTCATGGCGGCGCTGATCTTGGAAATGTCAAATTCCACGGTGCCGCCGTCGCGCTTTACTACCTGATACATACTCAAATCCTCCTCTTTATGTAATACTTTATTTAATAAACTTTTGATAAACCTGCCCCAAGAGGGCGAGTGCTTACACTATACCACATGTAGCGGTACATGTCAATATGTTGTTGTGATATTTTTTAAAAAACACAAGATGTTGTGGTTATCCCTCCCCGCGTACGGAAATTTCCGACACATAGGGGGCAAGAGTATCTCGCAAAACAGCGAGTTTTTCCGCGGACGGTGCGTGCAAGCCCGCACATAATACGCTGTCGCGGTCGACATAACTTTGCAAAAAGAAGCGTTTTGCCTTGTTTCGGGATAGATCGCGTAACCATTGTCCCAATTCGGCAAAGGACCGTTCACTGTGTAACTCGTTTACGACCGTGGTGCGCAGCTCGTAGTCCACCGCACCGTCCAGCAAAAACGAGAGGCTTTCCTCAATGGCGTTTAGTGCAAGGGAGTCCACACCGATGGTTTTTGCATACTGCGCAGGGCCGTTCTTCACGTCCATTGCCACATAATCCAAAAGACTTTGGCTTACCAGCGCTTTCAGCACCGAGGGGCGGCTGCCGTTGGTGTCCAGCTTAACAGCATAGCCAAGTGCTTTGATCTCACGGATCAGTGTTTCCAAATCCGGTTGCAACGTCGGCTCACCGCCGCTGATGCACACCGCATCCAAAAGACCTTGCCGCTTTTTCAAAAACGTAAGCAGCTCGTCGGCGGAGATGGTTTCAGGTGCGGCATCCAGCAGATCCCGATTGTGACAGAACGGGCAACGGAAATTACAGCCCTGCAAAAACACGGTGCAGGCGACTTTGCCGGGATAATCCAAAAGGGTCATTTTCTGAAGTCCCGCGATCACCATTCCGATTCACCTCCGATTTTTCGCGTGCTTTCACATGATACTATATATAGTTTGGCTTGTCAACACAAAAAACACAAGATATTGTGTTCAACTTTTTGACAAATCCCATATTTTGGGCAAAAAACGCGCTAAAACCGACAAAAGATACGCGATTCGGACGGCGGAATTCTCGTAAAAATTTGCGGACAAGCCGTTACAATAAAGCAATAAGGAGGCAGATCAGATGGTAGTACGAATGGAATCGTCGCCGACAGCACTGACGGCGGTGCTGTCGGGCGAGCTGGATCATCACACGGCGCGCGTCATGCGCGAACAAATCGATGCGGCGGTGGAACGCACGCAGACGTCGTTGCTGAGGTTGGATTTTTCGGGTATCGGGTTTATGGACAGCTCGGGGATAGGTCTTATTATGGGGCGGTATCGGCTGATGCAATCACGCGGCGGCCGGTTACTGGTTGTGGGGGTATCCGAGCGACTGTTGCGTGTGATGCGGCTGGCAGGCCTGGAACGGCTACCGGTGTGGGAGTCGGACAACGTAACGAAGAAAGAGGCGTATAAGAAATGAAAAAAGCAATGAATGAAATGAAATTGACCTTCCCCAGCCGATCCGCGAACGAAAGGTTCGCGCGGTCGGCGGTGGCATCCTTTTTGTCGCAGTTGGATCCGGCGGTGGATGAGCTGGCGGATCTGCGAACGGCGGTATCGGAAGCGGTGACGAACTGCATTGTACACGCGTACCGGGATACCATCGGTACCATCACCATTCAGATGCGGCTTTTTGCCGACGGACGGGTGGTGATCAAGATCCGCGACCGCGGCTGCGGGATTGCGGACGTCGAGCAAGCCATGGAGCCGCTCTTTACCACCGGCGGTGAAGACCGTTCAGGACTCGGTTTTTCGGTGATGGAGAGCTTTACCGATCGATTACGGGTATCGTCAAAGCCGGGACGCGGAACGGTGCTGACGATGGAAAAATATATCGTGGTCAAAGGGAAGGCGACAACGGCGTGAGTGAGCGCGACGAAAAGATCTGCGGTAATATAGGATTAGTACATACCTGCGCCCGCCGTTTTATCGGGCGCGGCATCGAATACGACGACCTGTATCAGGCGGGCAGTATGGGGCTTGTCAAAGCGGTGGACGGGTTTGATGAAAGCCGCGGGCTCAAATTTTCCACCTACGCTGTTCCGGTGATCTTGGGCGAAATCCGCCGTTTATTTCGTGACGGAGGTACGGTCAAGGTCAGCCGCACGCTCAAGGAACTCGCGATGCGCGTATCGCGCGAGCGGGATGCATTTTGTCTGCGCGAGGGCAGGGAACCGAGTGTGACCGAACTTGCAGATATGCTCGGCATCGAACGCGAGCAGGTGGCGGAGGCGTTGGGCGTCCTGCTTCCCGCCTTGTCGTTGACACGAAGCGGTGAGGAGAGTGACGGCGACGAGGTGGATATTCCGATCGACTCGCCGGAGGAAAACATCACTGACCGTCTGGCCCTGCGGCAACTGCTCGCGGAACTGCCGCCGCCCGATCGTTCTCTCATCGAATATCGGTATTTTAGGCGCCAGACACAGCAGGCGACAGCAGATAAGCTCGGCATGACACAGGTGCAAGTATCGCGACGTGAACGTGCCATTCTGCGGCGATTACGCGAACAACTTATCGGATAAAAAGCCAAAACGCGAAAAAATAAAACATTTGTTCGTTTTTCTCTTGATTTTTGTAAAATGATGCGGTATAATGAGGGCAATGACCGCGTACCGCGCGGGGAGAAGTGAGGAAACGAGCATGGCTGACAT
>CAYVDQ010000134.1:0-3874 GCA_964450615.1 uncultured Eubacteriales bacterium
ACCTGCTACTAATAGAAGCAGGTGGGTTGCCGCCCAAAAGGTTCGCGCTCCCTTCGTCTCACAAAATGAGGAGGTCTGCAATCCGCTTTCGGAGCCAGGCTCCCGTAGGCACAGTGTAGTAGGGTTAAAAGGGGATAGGTCCACGCACAGAGCAGGGGGACAAACGTTAGTTTTCGGCGGGAGATTCTAACTCCTCCACCTCATAGAGTTCGGACAAGCGTTCCTCAAAGATCTCCGCGATCTCCTCGAATTCCGCGTCATCCTCGATGGGAAGCAGCAGATCCTCGCCGTTTTCTTCCTTGACGGTCAGGATAACCAACTCGCCGTCGTCGCCCAGCATTTCGCTCGGATCGTGATAGACGGGCAGCAGCGCCACGTACCGACCGTCGTCGGTCTCGATCATATCCAAAATCTCAAACTCGTGTTGATTGCCCTCGTCGTCCACGACGGTGACAATATCATTTCCGTATTCTTCAGACATATCCATTTCTCCGTTTCTGTTGTTCTATTTATATAGTAGCGTTTTTTGCCCCGTTCGTCAAGTACGAAAAATGTTGAATAAAAATTTTTAAAAAAAGTTCAAAAAAACTATTGACAATGCACATAACGTGTGGTATATTATAGGTGACAGAAGGAAAGAGAAAGAAAGACGAGATTAGAGAAAAGGAGTGAGTCCCGTGGGCTGAATAGCAACCCTCGGCAAAAAACTGAAAGAGGTGAGTCCAAAGATCTGTTAAGTTTTGAACTCAACGCAAACAAACTTACTTTTAAAGAACAAGGTGATTCACATGATTTGTAAACGAGGTTTCCTGAAAATTATTTAAGAAGGGGATAGTCCCATGCACTGAGGATTAACCGGTCGTCATAAAAATCTGCGAATCCAAATTTTAGATAAATAGAAACCTTTAACCAACAATTAAACACCCCCGAGGCTGTGAAAGGGCCTCGGGGGTTTTCTCATTGTTTCTTTGCGTTCTTTTCGTCTATTCGTTTCAAATGGCTTTTTAAGACTAAATTGATGTACTGGGATACGGAGCGATCCTGTTCCTCGGCTAATACTTTGATTCTTTCAATAATATCGCCGTCCAACGTAATGCTGAGTCGTTCCTTAAGCGGTTTCATACATTTCACCTCAGCACTATTATGCGATATAAAGCGATAAAATATTGACATTTCATACTAAGTGGCATAAAGTAATACTAATGGGCGGTGAATAAAATGAAGAAAATGAGACTGTTTCAAGAGGTCGATCTTTGCCTTGATCTGCTGGAGGGCAGAATGGGACCCGAAAAAACCGAGGCTTTTCTTGACAGAGAGTATACCGATCCCATTCCGAGGGAGTGGCGGGAAATACTGCGTTCTCAAAAAGAACTGTTATCGGAGGATAGCAGACTTTATCGGATGTTTTGGTATGCGGGGTTGCGAAATCGTGAAGAAATGGAGCAAATGGTTCTAACGTTGTTCTATTTGCGATACCACGTTGCACGGTTGCCGTAGCGATCGTATATCGCCTTGTTTTTAGGACACCCTAAACTAAAACGGGGGTGTTTAAGGTGACCGTCAAATATTTGGTGACCGGTGCGCTGGCGGGTGTGGCGAACGGTTTATTCGGCTCCGGCGGCGGTTTGTTTTTGGTGCCGCTGTTGACCTCGTGGACCGGTATGAAGCAAAAGCACGCGTTTGCCACCTCGATTGCGATTATCGTGCCGCTGTCCTTGGTGTCGCTCATTGTGTTTTGGATCCGCGGCGGCTTGGATTTCAAAATCGCTTTGCCGTATCTCATCGGCGGTGCGGCGGGAGGCGTGCTATCGGGCTTTTTCTTTAAAAATATGTCGGCAACACTCTTGCGCCGCTTATTTGGCATTCTGCTCTTATACGGTGGAATCCGGGCGGTGTTGCTGCTGTGAAGATCGCGCTTGCCATACTGGTGGGGCTTGTCACCGGTGTCATCAGCGGGTTCGGGATTGGCGGCGGATCACTGTTGATCGTCTATCTGACGACCTTTGCGGCAGTGGAGCAATATACCGCCGGCGGGATCAATTTGCTGTATTTTTTGTGTTGTGCGCCGACCGCCTTGATTGCGCATATCCGCAACCGACGCGTGGAGTGGAAAGCGGTGATATGGTGTTCGGCGGCGGGGATCGTCACTTCGGCGCTTGCCGCTTTTTTTGCAAGCGGTATGGATACGAACCTTTTGCGACGTGCCTTTGGGGTGCTGCTGCTCTATATCGGTTTTCGTGAGTTGTTTAGCAAATCGAAAAAAAGCGCTGCCCAATAGTGGGAAGCGCTCATTTCATTCTAACACATAGACCTTTACGTTTTGTGCACCGAATTGATAACATTCTTTTGTCGTATCCATGTACAAATCGACCAGAATGCGGTTTTTAAGCACGCCGCCGCCGGTATCGCACGCGACACCGTATCCGTATACGTAGCCGCTTTCCGATACGATGAACAGTTTCGAGCCGTAGGGAATGATTTTGGGGTTGACCGCCACCGTGCCCACCGCGGGGATCGTGCCCGTTGAGGTGCGTGCGCCTTCCTTGGCGGTGTACGCGCAAGCCTTGCCGGTCAATACTTGTTTGTATTTCGTCGGGACGCCATTGGCATCAATGGAGAGTGTTTCCGGTGAGTTAGAGTGCGCGCCTGCGCCGACGGTTGCAAGCTCGGTGACCGGTTCGCGGGTTACCGTTTCGCTGACGATCTCGGTCGTCACCAGCTTGCCGTCTTTGAAATAATCGCGGTAGACGACCGTCTTTTCACCCGCGACACCTTCCTGTTGTATTGAACGGCTGCCTGCAGGCAATTCATCGGAAGAGGTGAGCACGGTTTCGTGCGCGATTGTTTCCGTTTCGGTGCGGGTGGTATTTTCCAAGGGTTTAACGGCAATCACCATATCGGCGGTGAGCGTATCCTCCGGTGTGTATTCGGTCAACGTGTGTGTGACGGTGTTGATCTGTGCGCTCTTCAGCGCGTCGGCGACGGTGCCCTCGGTTACGCACAGTGTGGTCGAGTCACCGCCGTCTACGGCTACGGTGACGTGAAATGCTCGATCGATCTCAATTTCGGATGCGGATGCGGTTACCACATCTTGCGGCTGCAGTGCGATACCCGCGCTTGCTAAAATGCTTTTATGATCGCGGCCGAACGTCAGCACGGTCAATGCTTGCCCGTCATCATTTACAGTGACAGAACGCAGTGATAGGGTCATACCGAGCAGCATCAGTACCGACAGGATGCCGATTCCGACCGCGGTACATGAGGCTGCACGTCGCTTGCAAAACGCCGAGACGCGTTTCCAGCAGACGATCACATGTTGTTTCATCTGTACCTCCAAAGCCGTGAAAGTGTCACGACCTTAGGCAGTATAACTGCAATTTTTTGATTTGTCAAGTCCTTCGACTGATACCGGCAAGAAGCCGCCCTATGCGCCAAACTGCGCATAGGGCGGCTTTCTTTAGTTACCAAAATACAAATTATACCAGATAAGGAACATATACACGGTCCAGATCTTGCGGCTGTTATCCCGCTTGCCGGTGTAATGCTCGTCCAGAAAACGCATCAACACGTCGGTGTTGAAGAAGCGTTTGGCATCCGCGCTTTGGAATGCGGTTTTGACCATCGTATAGTATTTTTCTTTGCGCAACCACACCCGCACGGGAACGGGGAATCCGAGTTTCGGACGCGCGGTATCCTTTTCGGGGATATGGCGTTTCGCGGCAAGACGCAACGCGTGTTTGGTGGTGCCGCCGCCGATGCGGTGCTTTACGGGGATACGCGAGGCGACCTCAAACACCTGCCTGTCCAAAAACGGTACGCGCAGTTCCAGGGAATGCGCCATGCTCATGCGGTCGGCTTTGAGCAGAATATCGCC
>CAYVDQ010000135.1:0-3862 GCA_964450615.1 uncultured Eubacteriales bacterium
CAAGGATGGACGTGTCAATTACGAGAAGTACCGTGAATTGATCGAGTATCAAATCACACACGGAACCGATGCCATTATTTCAGTCGGCACCACCGGAGAAGCCCCCACATTGGAAGACGACGAGCATCTGCACGCGTTTGAGGTTGCAATCGAGCAAACCAACGGCCGCGTGCCGATGATCGCCGGTACCGGCTCCAACAACACCGATCACTGCATTTATATGTCGCGTGAAGCGAAGGCGATGGGTGCAGACGGCTTGCTGTTGGTCACCCCGTACTACAACAAGACCTCTCAACGCGGTCTTATCGCACATTACGCCAAGATCGCCGCTTCGGTGGATCTTCCGATTATTCTGTACAACGTGCCGTCACGCACGGGCGTGAATCTGCAACCGAAAACGATCGCAGAGCTCGCCAAAATCCCAAACATTGTCGGTTTAAAGCAGGCAAACGGTAATATGTCGGAAACGGCGGAAATCGCCGCGTTATGCGACATCCCCCTCTATTCCGGCAACGACGACCAGATCGTACCGTTACTGGCACTCGGCGGAAAAGGCGTTATCTCGGTGCTGTCCAATGTCATACCGCAGGAAACGCACGACATCTGTAAGGCGTGGTTTGACGGAAACGTGCAGTTATCGTTGGAGTTGCAGTTGAAATACCTGGAGCTTGCCAACGCATTGTTCGTGGACGTCAACCCGATCCCTGTTAAAGAGGCAATGAATCAAATGGGGTTGGCGGTCGGCGACTGCCGCTTACCGCTTTACAGCATGACCGATACCATGAAGCAAAACATGACAGACGTCTTAAAACGCTATCACTTGATTTAAAGGAGTTTACTATGACTCGTATCATTCTTTCCGGTTGCAACGGTAAAATGGGAAAAACCATCACGCAGTGCGTCGCTGAGCGCACCGACTGTGAGATCGTTGCGGGCTTTGATATCAACACCGAGGCAACTGCCTATCCCGTCTTTGCCGACCCTGCCGCATGCTCTGTGGCGGCGGACGTGATCGTTGATTTTTCGCACCCCGCCATGTTAGACAGTGTGCTGGCATACGCCAAAGCACATAAACTTCCCATCGTGATCGCCACAACCGGTCTTTCCGATACACAGTTGCAGGCGATCCGAGCTGCCGCTTCTGAAATCGCAGTTTTTTCCAGCGCTAACATGTCGCTCGGCATCAGCCTGCTCGCGGAACTTGCTAAAAAAGCGGCTTCCGTTCTCGGCACGTCCTTTGATGTGGAGATCATTGAAAAGCATCATAATCAGAAGATCGACGCTCCCTCCGGAACGGCGCTCATGTTAGCAGATGCCGTCAAAGAGGGACTTCCCTACTCCCCCACGTACGTGTTTGATCGCCATGCGGTGCGGAAAAAACGCGAGGCACACGAGATTGGATTCAGTTCCATCCGTGGCGGCACGATCGTCGGCGAGCATGATGTCTTATTTGCCGGTCTTGACGAGTGTATCACCTTATCCCATTCCGCCACATCCAAAGGCGTGTTTGCCACCGGCGCCACCAACGCCGCCATCTTTTTGGTTGGTAAGCCGGCAGGCTATTATACGATGAAAGATTTGGTCGCCGAAAACTAAACACATAGCAAAAGCCGTCACACGACAATCGTGTGACGGCTTTTTTAATGGGATTTATTTCTTTTCAAAAGACTGGCAGTCAACGCACTGGCAAACGGTGGGATCTTTCTCGTGCGTACCCACCTGAATGGCATTGAGCGAGCAGTAGTTATCGGTACCGCAATGGTAACGACACTGCTCCACAGAGCAATGAATTGACTTGTTAGCCTGACAGTTGTTCATATCCATCATAACTCCCTCCTTTATTTGAAGTCGTTAATAGTATATCCCGTTACGCGGATAATACACGACTCATGGGAGGTGAAATGATAGAAAATTAAAACAGTTTACGGTTCGCTTGTCACCTCATCCAAGATGGCACGCAGGGTGTCGACGCCCTCACCGTTTACCGCGGAAAACGGAACACACTCGATTCCGTCAAAATCTTTAAGTTCTTCCCGCAAGGCTTCCATTCGTTTTTCGCGCTCGGTTTTATTCAGCTTATCCGACTTGGTCAACACGATAACAAACGGAATTTCACACTGCACCAGATACTCCAACATTTGGAAATCATTGGCGGTCGGCGGATGGCGCATATCGATCAACTGCAGAACAAGCCGCAGATCTCGATCGTCGTCAAAATAATGCTCGATCGTTTGGCTGAAACGCTGTTTTTCCGCATTGGACAATTTGGCATACCCGTATCCGGGAAGATCGACTAAACGCATCGTATCCAGTTTATAGAAATTGATGGTGGCGGTTTTACCGGGTGTCGCACTGGTGCGTGCTAAGGATTTGCGGTTGAGAAGCTTGTTAATCAGAGAGGACTTGCCCACGTTGGATCGACCGGAAAAGGCAATTTCCGGCAAAGTGGAAGCCATTAACTGACCGGAAACACCGGCAGAGGTTTCAAAGACAGCCGATTCGATTTTCATAACGCTTCCCCTCTCTCCTTACATCATCAGCGCGGTTTCAATCACCGTATCCATCGTGCGAGCAGTCACAAAGCGAATGTTGTTTTTAACCACCTCATCCACCTCTGACAGATCCGGCTCGTTGTCCTGCGGAATAACCACCGTTTTCATGTGATGGCGGTAGGCGGCCATCGTTTTTTCCTTTAACCCCCCGATCGGCAGTACTCTGCCACGCAACGAAATCTCGCCGGTCATAGCCACGTCATGACGCACCGGAATTCCCGTTAATGCCGATACCATAGCGGTTGCCATGGTCACACCGGCAGAGGGACCGTCTTTCGGTACAGCACCCTCCGGTACGTGGATATGAATATCTTTTGTCTTGTAAAAATCGTCCGCGATGTTCCAACGATCGGCACGAGAACGCACGTAAGTGATCGCGGCTTTAGCGGATTCTTTCATCACGTCGCCGAGTGAACCGGTAAGTTCAATCTTGCCGGTACCATCCAAAACAGCCACTTCAACGGGCATGGTTTCACCACCGACTGCCGTCCACGCAAGACCGTTAACAACACCAATCTCGTCAACGCCGGCACGCGTTTCTTCCTTAAAGCGGCGGGGACCTAAATAGTCCGCTAACAGTTTTTCGCTCACGGTCACCTTGCAGGGCGTTTCAGAAACAAGCTCTTGCGCCCGTTTACGGCAAATCTTCGCAATCGAACGCTCCAGATTACGCACACCGCCCTCGCGGGTATAGCCATCAATCATCAAACGTAACGCACCGTCACTGATACGCAATCGGCGGGCATCCAGCCCGTTCATTTTCAGTTGCTTTTTGATCAAGTGGTTGCGCGCAATCCGGAATTTTTCTTCCGCCGTGTAGCTGGACAGCGTGATCACATCCATACGGTCAAACAGCGGTGCCGGGATGTTTTCTGCGTTGTTAGCGGTTGTGATAAACAGCACCCCTGAAAGATCGTACGGTATTTCCAAATAATGATCGACAAATGCGTTGTTCTGCTCGGTATCTAACACCTCTAACAAGGCAGAGGACGGATCGCCGTTATAGCTGCTTCCCAGCTTATCTATTTCATCCAATAAAACAAGCGGATTAGAAGTCTTCGCCTTTTCAATCGCACGGATGATACGGCCCGGCATTGAACCGATATAGGTGCGGCGATGACCGCGAATATCGGATTCATCACGCACACCGCCAAGCGACACGCGGACATAAGCGCGTCCAAGCGCTTCGGCGATAGACCGCGCAATGGAGGTCTTACCGACACCGGGAGGGCCAACCAAACAAATGACCTGCCCCTTTGTACCGCCGGTCAAGCTACGGACAGCCAACACCTCTAAAATGCGCTCTTTGA
>CAYVDQ010000136.1:0-3800 GCA_964450615.1 uncultured Eubacteriales bacterium
CGATACTCCTGCAACCGCGCAATCCCGTGCAGCAGCGAGCCCGCCCCCTTGTCGGCGGGGGTGATGCGATAAATGCCCGCACGCCGTAATTCCTCGTTGGATTTCGGCTCTGCCGAATCCGCGCGGATGCGTTCGCCGTCGTATCCCTTTCGGCACAACCGCTCGGCAATATCGCTGTTTAAAAGCCCGCGGCATTTAAACTCGTCAAACACGTATAACACCCGATCGACAGGGTTGACCGCCGCCGCAATAAACGCGGTCGGGTCGTTGGAATACCCGTAATCAAGACCGTATACCCGCCTGTATTTCCAAGACTCGGGCAGACGATCCACATCAAACTCGGCGATCGCCCAGTTATCGTAAATCAGCCCGTCCGCAATGCCCCATTCACCTCTGCCCGCCACCGCAAAACGGCGCGGGTTGTCCCGCTTCATGCGGTCAAACACGGCGCGGTCGGCATCGTCCAAAAATTCGTTGCACCGATAATCGGTGGTAAACGTCTTGACGTTGTCCGCCGCCTTGTCAAAGAACCGCGCTTTGAGCCAATGATGCTCACTCCACGGGTTAAAGGTCAGCGTGGTCTGCTTAAAAAGCGGCGGCGGTACCTCGCCGCGCGGCACCGATAAGTCAAAGGTGTCAAACGCGTCCTCGCTCTCGATCTCGAACGCTTCCTCCACCCACACCCAGCACAAATGACCGTGTGTCACGGTGGTGGACGCGATCTTGTATACGTCGTCAAATCCGCGGAACAGAATTTTCTGTCCGGTCGGCAGGTAGGTCATCTCCATGGGGCTTTGCGTTGCTTTCCACAAATGCGATACCCCGAGCCGTGCCGCCGCCCACTGTAATTGCGCGAACGTACTGCTGCGGTGCGTGTCCATGATGCGGCGGATCACCAATAAATTCGCCTCGGGATACCGCATCAGCCGTACGAGAAAATTCAGCGCCGTGGTGGTGGATTTTTTGGAGGCTTTTCCGCCTTTGAGTACCCGATACCGCGACCGACAGCGCCAAAACGCGCCGTATCCGCCGCCGACGATCGTTTTCAGATCCACCGTCATTCGATCCGCTCCTCGCCCACAAACCGTATCGGTTCTTCCGCTTGTACCGCGCGCGTCTCGCCCTTGTCCGCAAACCCCGCGCGGTTGCGCAGATAAAACATCCACAGCCCGTGACTTTTCGGATCAGCCGCCAGCGCATGGCTGACAACCGAAGCGGTACATTCCTGCAACGCCGCTTTCAGGATACGCGCCGTCTCGCCTTTTCCCGCCGCATACGCGACCACCGTTTCGTACGGGATCCCCAACGCCGCCGCCAGTACGTCTGCGTGAAACGGCGCGTTTTCCGCTTCACACCGCCGCCGACACTCGTCGATCATTGTCTTGATTTCAGATAATGTCCCTAACTGTTTCAAAACGCACCGCCACCTCTTTTCGTTTCGGTCTGTCTGTGCCCCGCCAAGCCTCCCTCTGACGAGGGAGGTGTCACGGCTCTGCCGTGACGGAGGGAGAGAAAATCCCGTCGCGCCTTGCGCGACACCTTCACATTCGCCCATCGGGCGAATATTTCATGCCGCGCAAGCGTATTTCATATCGACGCAGTCGATATTTCACCGCGCCATCGGCGCGATTTCATTGCGGTGCAACGCACCGCTACGCGGTCACCTCTTTCAAACGTCAGCGTAGTATAGCACACCCGGGGCAGTCACCTTCAAGTCGCGCCGACAATTTATTTTTTTAGTTGTTTTGCCAGTATTTCCAAGGCTTTGTTGTGTTCGCGCAGGAGGTATTGCTTGGTCTTTTGAAGGTCACCTACAATTTCCCGCCACGCGCGCCCTTGCACGTAACGCAGACGCATAACACGCCGTTGCAGCGGTGTCAGTGTCGCGTGTTGCAGACGCGCGATATTTTGCAGCTGATGCGTCGCCAAGACTTTGCGAAATCGCTGTCGCTCATCAAACAGTTCCGTGACGATCGGCAGTTCGCCGTCAGTCAGTCCGCACAGCCGTTCCTCTTCCAAAAGAAGCAGATCCCGCCACTCCGCTTCCACCGCCTCTAATTCCCGCTTGTCCGCGACCACCGCTTGCATCTGCGTTTTCAATTCACATGCCTTTTCACTTAATCCCATATTTTTCTTTTGCCTACTTTCTACCCCGATTTTTGTTATAGGGGGTGCAATTCGCACCCCCGCTTTTTGAAATATGCATCCCGCCTCAAGGCTTCTCCTTGAGGAGAAGCTGTCGAGCGTAGCGAGACTGATGAGGTGTCAATCCCGTCGCGCCTTGCGGCGGGCATTTCGATCTGTCACTGCCACGCCCGCGCGGACAGGTCAACCCTACGGTGGACCGCATCTTCCACGCCCTACCCGCACCTCGCGGTGAGCATTTCGATCTGTCACTGCCACGCAATACGGAACGGATAAATCCGTTCCCTACAACCTAAATCCACCCCGTCGTAGGGTGGGGATTTATCCCCACCGCCACGTCTCCCTCTGACGACGTAGCGAAGCGGCACTCGCGGCTCTGCCGCGATTTCATTGCGGTGCAATGCACTGCTCATCCCCGACGCATCTCTCACACCGCGTCCCTTATTCACACCGCGCCCCTTATTCACACCGCGTCCCTTATTCACACCGCACCTCGTTTTCCAGCGCACACCTTTATCCTGTCCGCTCTACCCAGAGTAGAGCGCGAAAATATAGGTATTCTGCGTTAAAAAGGTGCCCATCCCCCTTTTTCAATCCCGTCGCGCCTTGCGGCGGGCATTTCGATCTGTCCCTGCCACGCAATACGGAACGGATAAATCCGTTCCCTACAACCTAAATCCACCCCGTCGTAGGGTGGGGATTTATCCCCACCGCCACGTCTCCCTCTGACGACGTAGCGAAGCGGCACTCGCGGCTCTGCCGCGATTTCATTGCGGTGCAACGCACCGCTCATCCCCGACGCATCTCTCGCACACCGTCGCTCCCTCCTCATACAACGCCGTACCGCAATTCTCGCAAAACCCCGTTACCCACGGGTCCTCCCGCGGATCGTATGCGGGACAGTTCGTCGGGCAAAACAGCTGCCCGCACAGCATACACATGTGATTGCCTCCTGTTAACAGCGTGTGGAAACGCTGTGGAATGTTGAAAACTTTCAGCGCGTTAGGATACGGATAAAAGAAAGGATTTGGATAAGGATACGGATTAGGATACGGATTATACCTGACAAATCGCTGTCAACTGTCCGCCATCTGTCCGTCTGCTTCGGGGTATGGGGCGGGAAACCGACTGCGCTTGTTGCGTACGCGCTGGTGCTTTTCCCACGTGAGCAGCTGCAAATACGGTTGACCGTCCGCCTCATACAAGAGAAGCAATCCCGCCTGCTCCAACGCTTCCACCGCCTGCCCGACCGTACTGCTCTCAATATCTTCTCTGAGCGGAAACAGCCGCGCTTTGAGCAACGACGGTCGCGCATCCATGCGTCCGTAATCGTCACACTGCACGATCAGTCGGTAAAAACACACCTCCTCAAACCAACTTAAAGCTTCAACCGTGGCACTCGTACACACGCTTTCTTTGAGAATTCTGTTTGACAAACCTTCATTTCGCCTACTTTCTGACACGTCTTTGTGCATAGGCTCGCCCTACGGCTCGCCGCATCTTCTAACCCCTTCCACGTCCCCGTAGTGCCTTATTGGAATACCGCACGCCTTTTGTTCTACTAAAAGTAGATCTTTTTCCCAAAAACAAGGCGACCGCGGTAGGTCGCTTTCAGGTTACCCCTATTATACTCTACTTTAGGTAGAATGTCAAGC
>CAYVDQ010000137.1:0-3798 GCA_964450615.1 uncultured Eubacteriales bacterium
ACAGCCATATTTCTGCTATACTGAAGACTTGAGAAAAATAGAGAGTTGTTTTTTGGGTAAAATGCACAATAACTTTCCAAGGTGAGTTGCCGCGTTTTCAGAAAACAACCAAAAAGTTCTTGATTTTTAAAAACAGGTTTGCTATGATAGGTATAGTAGATTATAAGACTTGAAAGGGGTCTTTCTATGTTTCGCAAGCAAGAATGTGTTGCAATGCTGCTCGCAGGTGGGCAGGGGAGCCGTTTATATGCGCTGACCACCACCGTTGCCAAACCCGCCGTGCCCTACGGCGGCAAGTATCGCATCATTGATTTTCCGCTGTCCAACTGTGTCAACTCCGGTATTGAAACGGTCGGTGTGCTGACACAGTACCAACCGTTGGAACTGAGCGACTATATCGGTTCCGGCGAGCCGTGGGATCTCGACCGTATGGGTGCAGGCGTTCACGTGTTGCCGCCGTATCAGCGCAACAAGGGGGCGGACTGGTACAAAGGAACCGCCAACGCGATCTATCAGAATATGGTGTTTATCGAACGGTACGATCCCGAATATGTGCTGGTGCTCTCGGGTGACCATATTTACAAGATGGATTATGCTAAAATGATTGCGGAACATAAGAAAAATAACGCCGATTGCACCATTGCCGTCATTGAGGTGGAGTGGGAGGAAGCGAGTCGTTTCGGCATCCTCAACACGCACCCCGACAATACGGTATATTAGTTTGAAGAAAAACCGAAGAATCCGAAGAGCAATTTAGCGTCTATGGGCATTTACGTATTTAATTGGAAAAAACTCAAGGAATATTTGACGGCGGACGAAAACGATTCAAAATCACAAAACGATTTCGGGAAAAATATTTTACCGACGATGCTTAAGGCGGGTGAGCGGATGTACGCTTACCGCTTTGAGGGGTATTGGAAGGACGTGGGAACCATCGATAGCCTGTGGGAGGCCAATATGGACCTGCTCAACCCCAAGGTTCCGCTGGATCTGTCGGATGATACCTGGCGCATCTATTCCCGCACACCCGGTTTGCCGCCGCATTCTATAAGTAGTACCGCCAAGGTACAGAACAGCATGATCACGGAGGGCGGCGATATCCGCGGCAACGTGGATTTCAGTGTGCTGTTTGCCGGCGTTACCATCGAGGATGGGGCACAGATCCGTGATTCCATCATTATGCCCGGTGTTACGGTGAAAAAAGGTGCGGTGGTGCAGTATGCCATCGTTGCGGAAAACGCGGTTGTTGAAGAAAATGCGACGGTCGGTATGCGCCCGGAGGATATGCAAGAACTTGACGAGTGGGGCGTCGCCGTGATCGCCTCGGGCGTTACGGTCGGCGCGGGCGCGACCATTCCCGCCAAAGCCATGATCGACCATGACGTTGTAAAGGAGGAAAAGTGAGATGAATCGGAATACCGTACTCGGCTTACTGTTTCCCAATATGCACGATGACGCGCTACCTGAATTTACGCAGAACCGCGCCATGGGTTCCGTTCCGTTCGGCGGTCGGTACCGCTTGGTGGATTTTACGCTCTCCAACCTTGTGAACGCGGGCGTGTCGAAGGTTGGTGTTGTCACAAAAAGCAACTATCAATCCATGATGGATCATTTGGGCTCCGGCAAGGCGTGGGATCTGGCCCGCAAAGCCCAGGGACTCTATTTTCTGCCTCCGTTCGGAGCATCTGAGGATCAGTACGACGGCAGGATCGCACCGCTTGCCGGTGTGCGCCGTTTTCTGGAAAATTCCCGTCATGACTACGTGATCCTGTCGGATTGTCATATTGTGGGTAACATCGATTACCGCCGATTGGTGGATTTTCACGTGGAGAGCGGGGCGGACATCACGGTTGCCTGCCTGCGCGGCACGGCGCCGGAAAACATCGCTTCACCCATCATTACCGCAAACGAGCAGGGTCGCATTACCGATATGATTATCACCCGCCGTGCGCTCGGTGAGGCGCTTTACGGTATCGGCTTGTACGTTGTTTCCCGCACGCTTCTCATGCAGCTGGTGGAAAATGCAGTCAGCCGTAATCAGTACAGTTTTGAATGGGACGTCCTGCAACGTCACATTGGCGACCGTCATTTGTATGCGTATGAGATCCCGGAATTTGCCATGACGATCTCATCGCTCGGAGGGTATTTTAATGCCAATATGGCACTCCTGGACCCTTCCGTTCGCGCAAAGTTGTTCGTTGCCAATCGCCCGATCTATACCAAGGTTCGTGACTGTGCACCGGCTCTGTACGGTCTGCACGCGCAGGTGGCGGATTCGTTGATTGCCGACGGCTGTAAGATCGATGGTGCGGTGCGCGACTCCATTCTGTTCCGCGACGTCAACGTTGACCGCGACGCAGTGATCGATCACTGTATTTTGATGCAGGGAAGCGTGATTGGCGCGGGAAGCACCATGGAATATATTATTACAGACAAGAATGTGTGTATTCGGGATCGCCGCTCATTGAAGGGTTGTGCGGATTACCCCGTTTCCGTGAAGAAAGGCACGATGGTATAAAGTCTATGAAAGTGTTATTTGCTACCGGTGAAGCCCGTCCGTTTGCGGCCTCGGGTGGTCTTGCGGACGTTTCCGGCTCTTTGCCGCGTGCGTTGCGCGCACGATTGGTCGGTTGCCGCGTGGTGATGCCGTTATACGATTGTATTCCGGCAGAACTGCGTGCGGAAATGACCTTCCTTACCAGTTTTTCGGTTCCCGTGTCGTGGCGTCGTCAGTATTGCGGTGTCTTTGAGGCAAAGGTGAACGGTGTTATCTATTATCTGCTGGATAACCAGTATTATTTCAAACGTGAGGGTCTTTACGGTCATTACGACGATGCAGAGCGCTTTGCCTTCTTCTCTCGCGCGGTACTGGAAATGCTCAAGTATATCGACTTCAAGCCGGACGTGATCCACGCCAACGACTGGCAAAGCGCGCTCATTCCGGTGTACCACACGCTGTTTTACGGCAAGGATGAGCCGTATTCATCGATTCGTACCCTGTATACCATTCACAACATCCAGTATCAGGGGATTTACGGTATGGAAATTTTGGGCGACGTGTTCGGTCTGCCGGAGGAAGCGCGTGACATCGTACAGCACGGTGATTGTATCAATTTGATGAAAGCGGGCATTGAAACCGCCAATCGCGTCAGCACCGTTAGCCCAACCTATGCGGAGGAATTGCTTGATCCGTGGTTCTCGCACGGCATGGATCCGATTTTGCGTTTGCGCAGTTGGAAACTGTCGGGTATTCTCAACGGAATTGATACCGACAACTATGATCCCGCCACCGATCCGTATCTGTATGCACCGTATTCGGCAGAGGATCTGTCGGGCAAAGCGGCGAACAAAAAGGCTTTGCAGGAGCGGTTGGGGTTGCCGGTACGCGACGACGTACCGTTGATCGGTATGGTCAGCCGTCTTGCCTCGCATAAGGGTTTTGATCTGGTACAGCACGTGTTTGAGGAATTGATGCAGGAAGACGTGCAGGTTGTGATCCTCGGCTCGGGCGAGTGGGCGTATGAAACGTTCTTCCGCTCGATGTATGAGAAGTATCCCGAAAAATTCTGTTTCTGCTCCGGTTTTGTTCCGGAACTGGCACAGAAGATATACGCCGCCTCCGATCTGTTCTTGATGCCTTCCAAAAGTGAACCGTGCGGTCTGTCTCAGATGGTTGCCTGCCGCTACGGTGCGGTGCCGATCGTGCGTGAGACCGGCGGACTTAAGGATTCGATTCAGGATTGCGGTGACGGTTTCGGCAACGGCTTCACCTTTAAGACGTATAATGCCGATGATATG
>CAYVDQ010000138.1:0-3717 GCA_964450615.1 uncultured Eubacteriales bacterium
TCGCCACACAGCACTTCGCAAAGAAGGTGCGGCCATAGGACGGCTGGAGCGAGTTAGTCTCGATTTCCAGAATGTTGTTATCCGGGAATTGTGTTTGAAGCGTTTCCACAAAGGTGGTTTGCGTTTCGATATCGACCTCATCGGCCAGTGAAACTACAATGGTACTCAGACCGCTTTCACCGTTCTCGGTGATATCCACCTCGGCACCCGCCAACTGCGCTTGAACAAACTTTTTCGTTACCGTTTCGTCCAATGTGTTTTCATAGCTGTACTTCAAGAGCGTACCGCCCTTAAAGCTGATATCAAGCTCAACACCCATGACAACGTTGCAGATCAAACCGACTGCCAGCAGGGCAATGGAAATAATAAGGAACAGACGTCTTTTTGCGATGAAATCGAAGTTTTTAAGCGTCATGACGTTTACCTCCCAACAGCCAAGGTTTACGGAGGAACTTGAAGCGGGAGATGGACTTGAGCATCAGCCGCGAGCAAGTTACGCCCATAATAAAGTTAAAGATGATACCGGCAAGCAATGTGTAACCGAAGGAATACACGGCACCGCTTGCGGAAACGGGGAACATAAACAGGAAAGGCTTGAGCAGCTTGGCAAACAAACTGTCGGCAGGGCCAAACACGCCCATCAATACCACGGAGATGATCAAAACGGTAATATTGCCGTCAAAAATAGCCGCGAAAGACTCACTGCAACCGTTGTGGATCGCACCGTCAATGGTGCGGCCGCTGCGGATCTGTTCCTTGATACGCTCGGCGGTGATGATATTGGCATCAACACCCATACCGATCGACAGAATAATACCGGCAATACCGGGCAGCGTCAACGTAAAGCTGTTGAAGAACGGGAAATATCCGGAAACGACCGCGATCGAGCCGGCAACCTGACCGAGCAGGGCAATCACGGCGACGAAACCGGGCAGACGGTAATAGACGATCATGAAGATGGAAATGAGCACGAAAGCGATCACACCCGCGATCACCATGATCTCCAATGCGGATTCACCCAAGGTGGCGCTGATGGTGCTGGTGTTTTTCGCCGTAATGCTAAAGGGAAGTGAACCGGAGTTGATGAGGTTTGCCAAATCCAACGCTTCCGCGTAATCGGCAAAACCGCCGGAAATCTGTGCACTGCCGTCAGAAATTTGTTCGTTAACGGTGGGGTTGGAAATACACTCGTCGTCCAACCAAATGGAAATGGTGTAGGAAGACCCGCTGGTTCCGTTAAGCTCCGCCTGCGTCTGAGTAGCGGTCGAAAACGCTTCCTTGCCGGCACTGTTCAGCTCTAAAAGAACGATCGGCGTGTTATCCTGATCGAATCCCGCGCTAGCGGAGCTTATCATAGAACCGTCCAGAACGAAATCCTCTTCGTCGGGTTTTTCGGTAGGCAGGCCGCTGGATTCGGTCGTATCCAAATAGAATTCCAGCAAAGCCGTTTTGCCCAGCTCCTCAATAGCGGAGGCTGCGTCAAACTCAGTTTCATTGTTCTTCCACGGGAACCGTACGACGACCTGATCGTTATCCGTGTCGGTATACGCCTCGTAGTCGGTGATGTTGTTGGCGATCATACGACGCACGATGACTTCCTTCATGGCTTCGATCTGTGCATCGGTCGCTTCAATGGATTCGTCTTCGGGAGCAAAAGTCACTTCGATACCGCCGTTAATATCAATACCGGTTCGAATGTGCGAAGCTCCGCGTATCACCGTGTCCTCTCGGTCGCCATAGTTTGTGTATATACCAAAAAAGGAAGTATACGCTAAGGCGACGATGAGCAGAGCCACGATGAAAAATACGGGTTTTGGTGTACGCTTCATCGGTCAATCCTCCATCATTTGCATTCCATACAAGAATAGGATCTCATATAATGACCATTATAGGTGACTTTGTTGAAAAAGTCAATGAATTTCACGGAATCTTCAAAAAACCGCCGTGAAAGAATCACGGCGGTTTTCAAATCAGATGCTGAGTAATTTCTTAACGCTGACGATCTGCACGCAAATGCAGAACAGATTCATTGCGGTTTGAAGTTCGTCACAAGGCGGGAAAGTGGGAGCAATACGCAGATTGGCATCGTGCGGATCCTGATAATAAGGATAGGTCGCACCTGCTCCGGTCAACACAACGCCGGCTTCTTTTAACATGCGCACCACTTCTTTGGCGCAACCGTCCATCAGCGTAACACTGATAAAATAACCGCCGTTCGGCGTGTGCCAATTGGCAATGCCGGTACCGTCTAATTGCTCACTCAGCGTGCGCAGAACGATATCAAACTTCGGACGAAGGATTGCCGCATGTAGCTTCATGTGCTCTTTGATACCATCGATATTACGGAAAAAGCGCGTATGCCGCAGCATGTTTTGCTTGTCGTAGCCGATCGTTTGAATGGCTAAGCGTTTTTTGATGTCAGCAATGTTCGCATCGCTTGCCCCAAGTGCCGCCACACCTGAGCCGGGGAAGCTGATCTTCGACGTCGAGGTAAAGCAAATAAAAATATCTTCGTTATCGGCGGCTCTCGCTTCCTCAAACAGATTCAAAAGGTGATCCGGTGTATCCGTCAGATGATGAACGCAATACGCATTATCCCACATGATACGGAAATCCGGTGCTGTCGGCTTTAAGCGGGCAAACCGACGTACCGTTTCATCGGAATAGGTGATGCCGTCGGGATTGGAGTACATCGGTACACACCAAATACCTTTCACAGCCGGATCTTTGACGAGTTCCTCCACCACGTCCATATCCGGACCTTCGGCGGTCATGGGGACGGTGACGAGCGTGAAACCAAAATGCTCGGTAACGGCAAAGTGGCGGTCGTAACCGGGTGCGGGGCAGAGGAACTTAACCTCATCCAATTTACACCACGGTGTGTGACCGCAAAGGCCGGTCGAATAGGCTTGTGCAATATAATCGTACATCAAATTCAAACTGGAATTGCCGCCGACCAGAATATTAGACGCGGGCATTTCCAAAATTTCTCCGAACAGCGTTTTCGCTTCTTCAATGCCGTCGAAAAATCCATAGTTGCGTGTGTCGGTATTATTTTCCGTCTTGGCACCGGTGCGGGAATTGACACAGGAACTAAGCTCCATCGTCAGTTCCAACTGCTCGGTGCACGGTTTACCGCGGGACATATCCAACTGTAGTCCGCGTGCTTTATAGGAAGCATATTCCGCTTCGCAGAGCGCTAATCGGGCAGCTAACTGTTCTTTTGTTAAGGATGCAAAATCAGACACGAAAAAACGACTCCTCTCACATACTTCACACATTGTAATACATACAATCAGATTTTGCAAGTTAAATTTCAAAAACTTGCAAAAAATATTTATTTTTTTAGAAAAAAGCAAAAAAACACCCCGTCCGATAACGGACGGGGTAATCGAAAAAGCAAAATCAGAAATCGGCAGAGCCGGTTGTGCGGGGGAAGGGGAGCACGTCGCGGATGTTCGCCATACCGGTGACGTATAGGATCAAACGCTCAAAGCCCAGACCGAAACCGGAGTGCTTGGCACCGCCGTAACGGCGCAGATCCAAATACCACCAATAGTCATCGCGGTTGAGTCCCAATTCGTCCATACGCGCTTCGAGCAGATCCAAGCGCTCTTCGCGCTGACTGCCGCCGATGATCTCACCGACACCCGGCACCAAAAGATCCATTGCTGCGACAGTCTTGCCGTCGTCGTTGAGGCGCATATAGAACGCCTT
>CAYVDQ010000139.1:0-3655 GCA_964450615.1 uncultured Eubacteriales bacterium
CTTCTCCTGATTGATGCACGCGAGCGACGATGCCGCCGAGAAATACGGCATCGGACACATGGTCGCGCCGTGCGTCATGGACGAAGTCATGGAAAGGGTCATACCAAAGCAATGGAACATCGGCACCTGAATCATCATGCGATCGGCGGTGGAAAGTCCCATGCGATCACCGATACATTTGCCGTTGTTCACCACGTTGTAGTGCGTTAACATAACGCCCTTGGGGAAACCGGTCGTGCCGGAGGTATATTGCATATTGCAAACATCGTCCGGACGGACAGCAGCCGCCATCTGGGCAACCCGCTCGCGGCTGACCATCTCGTAACGCGCCATCGCCTCATCAAAGGTCAGACTGCCCGGCTGCTTAAAGCCCACAGTGATCACGTTGCGCAAGAAGGGGAGCTTTTTGCAGTGCAACGGCTCACCCGCCGGGGTTTTGGCAATCTCGGGACAAAGCTCGTTAATAATACCCTTATAATCGGAATCCAGGCAGGATTCGATCATCACCAACGTGTGGGTATCGGACTGGCGCAACAGATATTCCGCTTCGTGGATCTTATAAGCCGTGTTAACCGTCACCAACACCGCACCGATCTTGGTAGCTGCCCAAAAGGTGATATACCAAGCGGGCACGTTGGTCGCCCAGATCGCTACCTTGGAACCGGCCTTTACGCCCATCGACACCAGCGCTCTGGCAAACCGATCCACATCCTCACGGAACTCGGCATAGGTGCGGGTATAATCGAGCGTTGTATATTTAAAGCAATACTGATCCGGGAACTCCTCTGCCACACGGTCCAGCACCTGCGGGAAGGTCAGATCGATCAACTCGTCCTTTTTCCAAATGTACTGACCGGTACCGTCATGATTAAAATAGAGTGACTTCTTCATGCCGCGCGTCGAATGGAAGCGGGACATATAGTTGACAAAATACGGAAAGATGACCTCAGGATCCTGCAGATCCTCGAGCCATTCGGGTTTCCATTCGAGCGAGATAAACCCGTCGTAGTTCACGGAAGACAACGCACGCATCACATCGGCGATCGGCATCGTGCCTTCCCCGATCAGCTGATACGCACCCTCGTCATCGGAATCGCGCAGATGCACGTGACACACGTAAGCGCCCAAATTCTTAATGGTAGCGTCGCCGCTTTCGCCAAAATCGCGGTAGGGATGATGCACGTCCCACAGCGCACCCAAATTGTCGCTGGCGAACTGATCCAACATCGCCCGCAAGCGGGCGGTATCGGCATAAATGCCGCTTGTTTTGAGCAACAGGCTCACGCCCATCGCTTCCGCCACGGGTAACAATTGCTCCAGTGACGCTTGCACGGCGGATTCATCATCCTGCAACGCGCAAGCCACCACATACGGTACCTGCGCGTTCTTGGCGACCTCCATCAGCGCTGTCAAGCCGTTCACCGCAGAGGGATCAGCGGACAGGTCAAAGGAGGTGTCAAAGCAGGGTATCTTCAGTTTCTTTTCTCGCAGTTGACGAACGGTCGCCGCCGCTTGATACTTGTGGAAGGGACCGCCCTTCTCCAGCAGAGGATCGAACTTCGGCAGGTTATACACCTCAATGCCGCCAAAGCCCATATCCAAAGCGGTATCTATCATTTCGTCCCACGTAAGTTTTGGCCAACCACGGGTGGAAAAGGAGAGGTTCATACCATTTCCTCCTCATACAAAATTTTATTCAAGGCGCTTAAGTACGCGTGAATACCCGCGCCGACGATATCGGTAGAGATACCTCTGCCGGAATAGACCTTACCGCCATTGCGCAGTTTTACGACGGTCTGACCCATCGCTTCACGGCCCTCGGTGACCGCCTGCAGTTGGAAATCGTCCAGTTCATAATGGCAACCGGTAATCTTTTCAATGGCGACAAACGCGGCATCGATCGGACCGTCACCGATCGACACACCCTCCACCGGCACGTCGTTCTTGAGCAGTTTGATGTGAGCGGTAGCGGAAATGGTGTTGCCGGAGGTGATCACAAACGTATCCAATTTATATGTCGGCGGCACCTGCATCGCGGCAGAGGCGATGATCGCATCCAACTCCTTAGAGCTTACCTGCTCCTTTTTAGCGGCAATCCGTTGGAACGCATCGTACACCTTCACGCTGTCCTCTTCGGATAAATCATACCCCAACTGCTCAGCAACCTTTGCCACAGCGGCAATATCGTCGTGAGCGGTCAAGTACAGACCCGGATCGGTCTGCTCACCGCTCCAGGCGCCGCTTTTGGTTTTGCCGGCCTGGCAAATCTGAGTAACCCGCTCAATGATGCGGCTGAGCTCGACGGTGCGCACATCGCACGATACCGCAAAACTGTCACCGCGCGCCGCCAACAGTTTTGCCAGATTGGCAAGGCTCGCGTTCCCCAAGGGATACGCCGCCGCCTTGATCTCGCCGGTACCCTCGCCGACAGCGGCAACGGCACAGGCATCTGCCATCGAGAGGTCATTGGCACAACACACGCCCAAAGACACCTGCTCGGGCACTTGCAATCCCTTTACAAATTGAGCGAATTCACCGGGCAGCATCGTGCCGGCGGTATCGCAGACCGTAACCGTGGACGCACCGGCTTTAACCGCAGCATCCAAAGCCTTTTGAAGAAAGGCCGCATCCGCGCGGGTAGCATCGTCGGCAATGAATTCCACGTCGGCGCACACCGCTTTGCACGCGGCGACCGTTTCGGAGATGGTGCTTAGCATCGCATCCGGTTTTTTGTGAAACAGATACTCCATCTGCACCGAGCTGACAGCCGCGCAAACCTGCAAACGGGGATGCTTTGCCTGCTCGAGCGCCGCCCACGTCTGTGCCACGCTCTCTGTATTCAACTGCACCGGCACAGCCACCGCACTGTTTGCCACCGCGGCGGCAATGGATTTAATGCGAAGAGAATCGGTACGGTTATTCTGAATGCCCTCCAGTTCAATGACCGAAACACCCAGCTTATCCAACAGCTTTGCAAGCTCGATCTTTTCCTTAAAGGATAGCGCGAAGCCCTCTGCCGACTGTTTCATCGTCACGTCGCTGATTATCAGTTTTTTCATAACGAACACTCCTTCAAATAGAAATAAGAACCCGACCCACCAACGCAATTAAAATTGCGGGTGGGTACCCCGGAACCTTGTTGTTTGCACAATAAAAAATCCCCGAGGCATGTTAAGCCTCAGGGACGAATTTACATTCGCGGTACCACCCTGTTTATTTCCCTTTCGGGAAATCACTCATCGGACTCCAACAAGTCCCAGCCCTGTAACGGGGGCAACCGGGCTCCACTACTGACGTTGAGCGTTGGCAGAGCCGACTCGGGAATCAGATCGCCAGGTTCCTTTGCACCGGCTCACACCGCCCGCCGGCTCTCTGTGGCATTGGAAAAAGGCAAGTTTTCCGTCACTGTCTTTTGCAATGATGCCTATATTTAACCACACCTCAGTGGATTTGTCAATAAAAATTCCTATTTTTTTTGAAAATGCAAAAAAACTGTTGACTTTCGCCTGCTAATGTGATATTGTAATGGCAATATCTTAAAAAGGCTGTGACGAAGACGGTCCTGCAATCCGGATCTCCAGAGAGTCGGCGTTTGGTGTGAGCCGATGACCCGCTGCAATCAGACCCATCACTTCCGAGCCGGTGAGCCGAGCGT
>CAYVDQ010000140.1:0-3612 GCA_964450615.1 uncultured Eubacteriales bacterium
GTTTGACGATGAGAATTGATTTTCTGACACTGTTTCCCGAATCCTGCAACGCGGTGCTCGGTGAGAGCATTATCGGCCGCGCCCGCGAACGCGGGATTTTGGATTTTCATTTTCACCAAATTCGCGACTACACGGAAAACCGCCAAAAGCAGGTAGACGACTATCCCTACGGCGGCGGTATGGGCATGGTGATGAACGCACAACCGATCGCGGACTGCTACCGCGCGGTATGTGACGAGCTCGGCCATCGTCCCCATCTGATCTATCTGTCACCGCAGGGCAAAACCCTCACGCAGCAACGCGCCCGCGAACTCGCCGAGCTGCCCGAGCTGTGCTTGTTGTGCGGTCACTACGAGGGGGTGGACGAGCGCGTGCTGGAAGCCATCGTGGACGAACAGATCTCGATCGGTGACTACGTGTTGACCGGCGGCGAACTGCCCGCCATGGTACTTGCCGATTGCGTGGCACGCATGATCCCCGGTGTGCTGTCCGACGAGATCTGTTTTACCGAGGAGAGCCATTTTTCCTCGCTGCTCGAATACCCGCAATATACGCGTCCCGCCGTGTGGGAAGGGCGTGAGGTTCCGGCGGTGTTGCTTTCGGGTCATCACGAAAATATTGCCAACTGGCGCCGAGAACAATCCTTGCTGCGCACACTTGAGCATCGCCCCGATCTGTTAGAACACGCAGACCTGACACCGAAAGAAAAGGTGTTCTTAGCAGAGCATAACCACAATAACTAAAATCCTTTCACCATCTTCGTCATTTTTACCAATTTGGACGGTTTTGCTTTTTTCAAAATAGGGCAGGCTTCCAAATTTTCAAAAATCGCGGTTTTTTGCGCGGTTTTTATTTGACCGTGTGGCGGTTTGTGATATACTATAAGTAACAGAGCAATAACTCGAGACGTGATGAGGAAAAGGAGTAATTCGTATGTGTGTCAAAGATGTTTTGGTTCAGAACCAAGTAGGCTTACATGCTCGTCCCGCTACCTTTTTTATTCAGAAAGCGAACGAATATAAGTCGTCGATCTGGGTAGAGAAAGAGGAGCGCCGCGTTAACGCCAAGAGTTTATTAGGCGTGCTTTCGCTCGGCATCGTGGGCGGCACGACCATTCGCATCATTGCAGACGGCAATGACGAAGAAACGGCTGTGGATGCACTGGTATCCTTGGTGCAGTCCGGCTTCAACGAGTAAGACGTAAACGAAAAGCGCAACCGCATCGGCGGCTGCGCTTTTTTAGTCGTGATAAAGAGGGAGGTGTGAGCGAGATGGATAAGAAAACCGAATTGCGTGCCAAAGCGATGGCGTTGCCGCCCGAACCGGGTGTGTATCTCATGAAAGACAAAAAAGGTTCCATCATTTATATCGGCAAAGCCAAAGCGCTGAAAAACCGCGTCAGCCAATATTTCGGTGCCGACACCGCTCACACCGAAAAAGTGCGGCAGATGGTCAGCCGCGTGGATCATTTTGACTATATCGTCACCGGCAGTGAGTTTGAGGCGCTGGTGCTGGAATGTTCCCTCATCAAGCAATACACCCCCAAATACAATATCCTGCTTAAGGACGACAAGGGTTATCATTATATCCGCGTATCTCCTCCCCCGTACTCGCGCATCAGCGAAGCAAAGCAAAAGACAGAGGACGGGGCGCGGTATATCGGCCCGTATCTCTCCTCTTTTGCCATCAAGCAAGCGGTGGATGAGGTGAACAAACTGTTCGGACTCTCCGCCTGCCACAAACCGCTTAAGTACCGCAAAGCGTGCGAGCGCCCCTGCCTTAACCATTATATCGGGCAATGCTGTGCGCCTTGCACCGGCAAGGTATCTCCCAACGAGTATGCCGACCGCGTGGAGCAGGCGATCACCTATCTGACACAAGGCCGCGCAAAACTCATCGCCCTGCTGCGTAAACGTATGGAAACGGCATCCGAAACACTGGATTTTGAAACCGCCGCGCGGCTGCGTGACCGTATCCGCGCACTGGAAAAACTGAACGCCGGCCAAAAGGTGGTGCAATCGCGCATCAAGCGGCAGGATATTGTGGCGTTGTCGCAGGCGCAGGGTGTCGCATGCTTTGAGGTGTTTCGCTTTACCGACGGCGCGCTCTCTGAGCGCGAGCATTTCTTTGTGGATCCGTCGGAAGATCTCCCCGCCACGCGCGCGGAATTTTTGCGCCGCTATTATTCCATGCGGGATACGGTACCGCCCCGCATTGTGTTGGACGGCGAAATTGAGGACGCCGCCCTGCTTTTACAGTGGCTCACCGAAAAAGCGGCGGCTGCGGGTGAACGGTATACGGTGCACTTTGTGTTCCCCGAACGCGGCGAGCAGGCACAACTGCTCACCATGTGCCGTGACAATGCGGCAGAGCGTGTCGCACAGCAGCTGAATCTCCGCGGACGCGATATCTCCGCATTGGAAGAGCTGCAAAAGCTGTTAGGGCTCGAGAAATTGCCCGCCCGCATTGAAAGCTACGATATTTCGCACACTGCCGGCAGCGACGTAGTGGGTGCCATGGTGGTATTCCAAAACGGAAAACCGCTCAAATCCGCCTATCGCCGTTTTGAGATCAAAACCGTCGTCGGGCAGGACGATTACGCGTGCATGCGTGAAGTGGTCGGTCGCCGCCTGCAGGACTATACCGAAAAACCGGATGACGTCGGCTTCGGTACTCTGCCCGATCTCATCTTGTTGGATGGCGGCAAGGGACACGTATCGGCGGTCAAACCGCTTGTTGACAGTTTTGGCTACGGCATTCCGGTGTTTGGCTTGGTCAAGGATTCGCATCACCGCACCCGCGCCATCACCGAAGCAGGCGCAGAACTGTCCATTCAATCGCGGCGGAGTGCCTTTACACTGGTGTCCGCCATCGGAGAAGAAGTGCACCGATTTGCGATCGGTTACCATCGGGCGCGGCACCGCAAACAAGGCGTTGCCACCACGCTCACCGAGATCCCCGGCATCGGCGCGAAACGCGCCGCGGTGTTGCTGCGGCATTTCGGGTCGTTGCGGGCGGTCAAATCCGCCACGGTAGACCAGCTTGCTGCGGTTAAGGGCATGACCCGTCCCGCCGCGGAAACTGTCGTACGATATTTTCAAGAAAATTGAATGCCAGCCCTTGCATTTCAGCCGTGACCTATGCTATACTTTTATTGTAGACAATTATGCGAAAGGAGAACCGCCCAATGGATGTGTTTGTAGAGCAATTAGTCAAAAAGAAAAAGAGTACCGGTCAAATACTGGCAATCATCGGAATTGTTGTCGCGGCGGTTTTTCTGTTGGCCGTTTCGATCTTGTTTATCGGCGTCGTCGGTGCGTTTGCCGCGTTTATCATCGTGGGCGTGTTTTACGGTGCCTGGTATCTGCTGACTGCGCAGAACATCGAGTATGAATACTGCGTCACCAACGGCGATATTGATATTGATCGCATCGTCGCACAACGCAAACGTCAGCGCATCGTGTCGGTCTCCGGCAAAAAGATCGAAAGCGCCGGTCACTACGTCCCGGAACAATGGGCAGGCCGTCAGATGGATCGCACCGTGATCGCCGCGCCCTCCGACCGTGAGGACAATCTGTATTATTTCACCTATCACAGTAAAAAGCGCGGTCA
>CAYVDQ010000141.1:0-3591 GCA_964450615.1 uncultured Eubacteriales bacterium
AGGTGAAATAATACAGATTGTCCTCACGGTCGGAGGGCGCGGCGATCACGGTGCGATCCATCTGACGGCCTGCCCATTGTTCCGGGACGTAGTGACCGGCGCTTTCGATCTTTTTGCCGGAGACCGACACGATGCGCTGACGTTTGCGTTGTGCGACGATGCGATCAATATCAATATCGCCGTTGGTGACGCAGTATTCATACTCGATGTTCTGCGCAGTCAGCAGATACCAGGCACCGTAAAACACGCCCACGATGATAAACGCGGCAAACGCACCGACGACGCCGATAAACAAGATCGAAACGGCCAACAGAAAAACCGCCGCGACAACAATTCCGATGATTGCCAGTATTTGACCGGTACTCTTTTTCTTTTTGACTAATTGCTCTACAAACACATCCATTGGGCGGTTCTCCTTTCGCATAATTGTCTACAATAAAAGTATAGCATAGGTCACGGCTGAAATGCAAGGGCTGGCATTCAATTTTCTTGAAAATATCGTACGACAGTTTCCGCGGCGGGACGGGTCATGCCCTTAACCGCAGCAAGCTGGTCTACCGTGGCGGATTTGACCGCCCGCAACGACCCGAAATGCCGCAGCAACACCGCGGCGCGTTTCGCGCCGATGCCGGGGATCTCGGTGAGCGTGGTGGCAACGCCTTGTTTGCGGTGCCGCGCCCGATGGTAACCGATCGCAAATCGGTGCACTTCTTCTCCGATGGCGGACACCAGTGTAAAGGCACTCCGCCGCGATTGAATGGACAGTTCTGCGCCTGCTTCGGTGATGGCGCGGGTGCGGTGATGCGAATCCTTGACCAAGCCAAACACCGGAATGCCGTAGCCAAAACTGTCAACAAGCGGTTTGACCGCCGATACGTGTCCCTTGCCGCCATCCAACAAGATGAGATCGGGCAGAGTACCGAAGCCGACGTCATCCGGTTTTTCGGTATAGTCCTGCAGGCGGCGACCGACCACTTCACGCATGCACGCGTAATCGTCCTGCCCGACGACGGTTTTGATCTCAAAACGGCGATAGGCGGATTTGAGCGGTTTTCCGTTTTGGAATACCACCATGGCACCCACTACGTCGCTGCCGGCAGTGTGCGAAATATCGTAGCTTTCAATGCGGGCGGGCAATTTCTCGAGCCCTAACAGCTTTTGCAGCTCTTCCAATGCGGAGATATCGCGTCCGCGGAGATTCAGCTGCTGTGCGACACGCTCTGCCGCATTGTCACGGCACATGGTGAGCAGTTGTGCCTGCTCGCCGCGTTCGGGGAACACAAAGTGCACCGTATACCGTTCACCCGCAGCCGCCGCTTTTTCGGTGAGCCACTGTAAAAGCAGGGCGGCGTCCTCAATTTCGCCGTCCAACACAATGCGGGGCGGTACCGTATCCCGCATGGAATAATAGCGGCGCAAAAATTCCGCGCGCGTGGCGGGGAGATCTTCCGACGGATCCACAAAGAAATGCTCGCGCTCAGAGAGCGCGCCGTCGGTAAAGCGAAACACCTCAAAGCATGCGACACCCTGCGCCTGCGACAACGCCACAATATCCTGCCGCTTGATGCGCGATTGCACCACCTTTTGGCCGGCGTTCAGTTTTTCCAGTGCGCGGATACGGTCACGCAGCCGCGCGGCGGTTTCAAAATCCAGTGTTTCGGATGCCGTTTCCATACGTTTACGCAGCAGGGCGATGAGTTTTGCGCGGCCTTGTGTCAGATAGGTGATCGCCTGCTCCACGCGGTCGGCATACTCGTTGGGAGATACCTTGCCGGTGCAAGGCGCACAGCATTGCCCGATATAATGGTTAAGGCAGGGGCGCTCGCACGCTTTGCGGTACTTAAGCGGTTTGTGGCAGGCGGAGAGTCCGAACAGTTTGTTCACCTCATCCACCGCTTGCTTGATGGCAAAAGAGGAGAGATACGGGCCGATATACCGCGCCCCGTCCTCTGTCTTTTGCTTTGCTTCGCTGATGCGCGAGTACGGGGGAGGAGATACGCGGATATAATGATAACCCTTGTCGTCCTTAAGCAGGATATTGTATTTGGGGGTGTATTGCTTGATGAGGGAACATTCCAGCACCAGCGCCTCAAACTCACTGCCGGTGACGATATAGTCAAAATGATCCACGCGGCTGACCATCTGCCGCACTTTTTCGGTGTGAGCGGTGTCGGCACCGAAATATTGGCTGACGCGGTTTTTCAGCGCTTTGGCTTTGCCGATATAAATGATGGAACCTTTTTTGTCTTTCATGAGATACACACCCGGTTCGGGCGGCAACGCCATCGCTTTGGCACGCAATTCGGTTTTCTTATCCATCTCGCTCACACCTCCCTCTTTATCACGACTAAAAAAGCGCAGCCGCCGATGCGGTTGCGCTTTTCGTTTACGTCTTACTCGTTGAAGCCGGACTGCACCAAGGATACCAGTGCATCCACAGCCGTTTCTTCGTCATTGCCGTCTGCAATGATGCGAATGGTCGTGCCGCCCACGATGCCGAGCGAAAGCACGCCTAATAAACTCTTGGCGTTAACGCGGCGCTCCTCTTTCTCTACCCAGATCGACGACTTATATTCGTTCGCTTTCTGAATAAAAAAGGTAGCGGGACGAGCATGTAAGCCTACTTGGTTCTGAACCAAAACATCTTTGACACACATACGAATTACTCCTTTTCCTCATCACGTCTCGAGTTATTGCTCTGTTACTTATAGTATATCACAAACCGCCACACGGTCAAATAAAAACCGCGCAAAAAACCGCGATTTTTGAAAATTTGGAAGCCTGCCCTATTTTGAAAAAAGCAAAACCGTCCAAATTGGTAAAAATGACGAAGATGGTGAAAGGATTTTAGTTATTGTGGTTATGCTCTGCTAAGAACACCTTTTCTTTCGGTGTCAGGTCTGCGTGTTCTAACAGATCGGGGCGATGCTCAAGTGTGCGCAGCAAGGATTGTTCTCGGCGCCAGTTGGCAATATTTTCGTGATGACCCGAAAGCAACACCGCCGGAACCTCACGCCCTTCCCACACGGCGGGACGCGTATATTGCGGGTATTCGAGCAGCGAGGAAAAATGGCTCTCCTCGGTAAAACAGATCTCGTCGGACAGCACACCGGGGATCATGCGTGCCACGCAATCGGCAAGTACCATGGCGGGCAGTTCGCCGCCGGTCAACACGTAGTCACCGATCGAGATCTGTTCGTCCACGATGGCTTCCAGCACGCGCTCGTCCACCCCCTCGTAGTGACCGCACAACAAGCACAGCTCGGGCAGCTCGGCGAGTTCGCGGGCGCGTTGCTGCGTGAGGGTTTTGCCCTGCGGTGACAGATAGATCAGATGGGGACGATGGCCGAGCTCGTCACATACCGCGCGGTAGCAGTCCGCGATCGGTTGTGCGTTCATCACCATGCCCATACCGCCGCCGTAGGGATAGTCGTCTACCTGCTTTTGGCGGTTTTCCGTGTAGTCGCGAATTTGGTGAAAATGAAAATCCAAAATCCCGCGTTCGCGGGCGCGGCCGATAATGCTCTCACCGAGCACCGCGTTGCAGGATTCGGGAAACAGTGTCAGAAAATCAATTCTCATCGTCAAACA
>CAYVDQ010000142.1:0-3574 GCA_964450615.1 uncultured Eubacteriales bacterium
GAATGTTCCGTCAACGGATATCGAAGGCACGGTGCGGCAGGCGGCGGCACTGAAAGAGGCGGGTTGTGATATTCTGCGCATTGCTGTTCCCGATAAAGCCGCGGTGCGTCTGATCGAAGCGATCAAATCCGCCGTGGACATTCCGCTGGTTGCGGATATTCATTTTGATTATCAGTTGGCGCTGGAATCGGTTGCAGCGGGCATCGATAAGATTCGCATCAATCCCGGTAATATCGGTGACGAAAGCCGTGTCAAAGCGGTTGCCGATGCGTGCCGCGCACATAATATTCCAATCCGTATCGGTGTTAATTCCGGCTCTTTGGAAAAAGAGATTTTGGCAAAATACGGTCACCCGTCAGCAGAAGCGATGCGTGACAGTGCACTGTACCACGCGTCCTTGCTCGAAAAATTTGATTTTACGGATATTGTTCTTTCCATCAAATCCTCGCACGTGGATACGATGGTAAAGGCATATGAGCTGACCGCTGCTGCCTGCCCGTACCCCTTGCATTTGGGTGTTACCGAGGCGGGTACCGAGCGTATGGGACTCATTAAATCCGCTGCGGGCATCGGTTCGCTGTTGCTCTGCGGCATCGGCGATACTATCCGCGTGTCACTTACGGCAGATCCCGTGCGCGAAGTGGAGGCAGGTATCGATATTCTCAAAGCGTTGGGACTTCGCCAAAACGAACCTACCCTCATTTCTTGCCCGACCTGCGGCAGAACGCGCGTTAATCTGATCGGTATGGCAAACGAGGTGGAGCGGCATCTGCGCCGTATTCACAAGCCGGTGACGGTCGCGGTGATGGGCTGTATTGTCAACGGTCCCGGTGAAGCAAAGGAAGCCGACGTCGGGATTGCCGGCGGCGACGGTAAGGTCGCCATCTTTAAAAAAGGACAAGTCATCCGCACCGTTCCCGAGCAGGACGCAGTCGCGGCATTGATTGAAGAGTTGGAGTCAGTATGAATCACGCAGACGTACAACAGGTGTTTTCAACCTACATAACCGATCGGGAATTGCTTGAACAGTTTGCCGGTGCCACCCTGGAATCTCTCGAGGTCAATCGCAGGGATTCCTTTTTGCGCGCTCATATCCGTATGACGGCGTTTTGCCCGTTTGAAACGGTTGCCTTGTTGGAGCGGGCGTTGCAGCAAGCACTGAGACTCAACTCCGTTGAGATTCTGCCGCGCTATCCTGAGGATAGCCTTTCGGTCGATTGTTTTTCGACGGTTATTGAGTTTTTGCGCCGTCGTTCGGTGAGTGTGAACGGCACTTTCAACGATGCCGCTTGCATCGCTACCGACGACGGTTGGCGCATCTCACTGAATCGTGCTCGTTTGGACGTGTTGCTCTCCACGCACACCGATCGGATGCTCCGTGACCTGATTACGGAATTGTTCGGCAAGTCGATTACAATCGATTTTGAAGGTGTTGACGGCGTGGACGAGCAGTATGAGGCATTGCTCCGCCAAGCCGAAGAAGAGGCGAAAGAGGCGGCTCGCCGCGTGGCGGAATACGAAAAGCAACGGGCACAAGAAGCAAAAAACGGTGAGACCGTCAAACCGCTTGCCCCGTCCGATCCTACGGTACCGCCCGAAAACGGCCTGCCTGTTTATCTGGAAACAGCCCGTTCTGTTTTCGGCCCGGTTCCGCAGGGCACACCCGTTCCGCTGAACCGCTTGCAGGAGGGAGATAACGCGACCGTCTGGGGCGAGGTGTTTGGCTATGAGACCCGCGCATTCAAGGAAGGTACGCGTATTCGCCATACCTTCTATATTTCGGATCGCACCAATTCCATTTCGGTCATTTTGTGGACGGATACCCGCCGTGACAAAGAAAAACTGGAAGCGATGGAATCGGTCAAAAACGGCAGTTGCGTGCTGCTTAGCGGATTGTATGAATACGATACGTTTGCCAAGGGAAACGTGATGTCACCCAAATCCTTGGCACTTGTCAGCAAATATAAAAAGCAGGATACCGCCGAGGTCAAGCGTGTGGAGCTGCACCTGCATACCAAGATGTCTGCGATGGATGCGGTATCGGATGCGGAAGCACTCATTCTGCGTGCCGCCGAATGGGGACACCCCGCCATCGCCATTACCGATCACGGCGTAGCACAGGCATTCCCCGATGCTATGAAAGCGGTGGGCAAAGCGCGCAAAGCGGGGCACGATATCAAAGTGCTGTACGGCATGGAAGCCTATTACGTCAATGAAGAGCGTTCACCCGGCGAAGACGGTACACCTCTGCCGAGCGGCAAGGACGCCAAACGCTATCATCAGTTGATACTTGCCAAAAACCAAACGGGCTTGAAAAATCTGTATAAATTGATTTCCTTTTCGCACCTGGATAACTATTACAAGCGTCCCCGCATATGCAAGGATAAGGTCGTGGAACTGCGTGAAGGATTGCTGATCGGCAGTGCGTGCGAACAGGGCGAACTGTTTCAAGCGATCCTTGACGGTCGGCCGTGGGGCGAGCTGTGCGAGATCGCACGGTTCTATGACTTTTTAGAGGTGCAACCGATCGGCAACAATAAATTTATGTTGCGCAACGGTATGGTGCAGAACGAGGAGCAGCTGCGTGAGTTTAACCGCACGGTGGTTCGCTTGGGTGAGGAATTGAATATTCCCGTTTGTGCGACTTGCGACGTGCATTTTCTCGATCCCGAGGACGAGGTCTATCGTCGCATTTTGCAGGCGGGGCAGGGCTATGGTGATGCGGATATGCAAGCCCCCTTGTATTTGCGCACGACAGAAGAAATGCTCGGCGAATTTTCGTATCTGCCGCCGGAAAAGGCGTACGAGATCGTGGTGGAAAACCCGCGCCGTATAGCCGAAAGTATCGACGATCTGTTGCCGATTCCGAAGGGGAACTATCCGCCGCACATCGACGGCGCGGAGGAGCAACTGCGTGAGATCACCTGGAATCGCGCCCGCGAACTGTACGGTGATCCCGTTCCGCAATTAGTTGCCGACCGTTTGGAAAAAGAATTGAACTCCATCATTAACAACGGCTTTGCCGTTATGTATATGATCGCACAGAAACTGGTGCAGGATTCGGTGGAGCACGGCTATTTGGTTGGCTCGCGTGGTTCGGTCGGTTCGTCGTTCGCGGCGAGTATGGCAGGTATTTCGGAAGTCAATCCTTTGCCGCCGCACTATCTGTGCCCGCACTGTAAGAATTCTGAATTCATCACCGACGGTTCGTACGGCTCCGGCTTCGATCTACCGGACAAAAACTGCCCGAAGTGCGGCACGCCGTATAACCGCGACGGCCATGAAATTCCCTTTGAAACTTTCCTCGGCTTTAAGGGTGATAAACAGCCGGATATTGATCTGAACTTTGCCAGTGAATATCAGTCCAACGCTCACAAATACACGGTTGAGCTGTTTGGCAGCAGTCACGTTTTCAAGGCAGGTACGATTTCCACGGTGGCGGATAAGACCGCGTATGGCTATGTCAAAAAGTATGCGGAGGAGCGCGGGCTCGCGCTTAGCGAAGCGGAGGTCGTACGCCTGGCAACAGGCTGTACCGGTATCAAGCGTACGACCGGTCAGCATCCGGGCGGTA
>CAYVDQ010000143.1:0-3566 GCA_964450615.1 uncultured Eubacteriales bacterium
TCTATTGCATATTTGGAAAAGTATTGGTATAATAGTACCAGTTAAACTGCGGTGTTTGTTGGTGTTTTTGACGAAGTCGTAAAAATCACTGCTTGCAAATTGTAGAAAATGCTGTTGGCTGGTGAAGAAAGTCGAGCGGCTTTTCGGTACACACGATTTATGGCAAAAAATCGACGTTCTCAAAAACGCACAGGCATTGTTAACAAAGGCTCGGAAGGGATGAACAAACGGATGACTTTATTTAAAAGCAGCAGTATTCCGGTCGGAAAGAAGCTTGCCCAAAAGGTTGCGGCGAATGCTTTTCGGTATGTGTTCCTGTTGGCGTTCAGCTACGTCTTGATCTATCCGATCATATACATGATCGCCAATGCATTCATGACCTCGGCAGATTATTATAATCCCTCAATTCAATGGGTGCCGATTCATTTGACGTTGGATAATATCAAAAACGCTTTCGCATCGATGGAACTGGGAAAAACGCTGGTCTCCACGCTCGTCAACGAAATGGTGGCGGCTATGTTGAGTATTGCGTCGTGCGCAGTGGCAGCGTTCGGATTGGCACGGTTTAACTTTGCAGGTAAAACGGTGCTGAGTGCCTTGATGATTCTGACGATTTTGGTACCGAATGCGATGACCATCATTCCCAGCTACGTGAACTTCCATAATTTGCACTTGCTGAACACACCGTTTGTGTTTTGGATTCCGTCTTTGTTGGGTGTCGGTTTGAACGGCGGTTTGTTCATCTACATATACATGCAGTTCTTCAAGGGACTTCCCAAGGAGATTGAGGAAGCCGCTTGGGTTGATGGCGCCGGAACATGGCGTACGTTTCTTCAGATCGTGTTGCCGTCTTCGAGTGTGGTATTCGTCACGGTAACGGTCTTCGCGGTCATTTGGAACTGGAACGATTCCTTCTTGTCTCAGATGTACCTTAACGAGAACTACCCCATCGGCGCGATGATGGCGAACTATTCGCAAAAGTTGGGTTTCTGGTTAACACAGACGATGATGATGTCCAGCTTCACGGCAGCACAGATTACGGTTGCAGCGTGCCTGATTGCACTGTTGCCGATCCTCATCTTCTACATCATCATTCAAAAACGGTTTATAGCTAGCGTCGCGACAAGCGGTATTGTTGGCTAAAATAAAATAAAAAATAGGAGGGCATTGTTATGAAAAAACTCGCAAAACAGATTCTCTTCGGTCTGTTAGCACTCGCCTTGACTCTGTCGCTGGTCGCATGCGGCGGAGATGGCGAGACAACTGCAACAACGACCACCGCAACCACAACGACCGGTGATGACACTGTCACCACAACGATTGCGGATGAGACGGACACCACCACGACTACAAGTGCAGGCAAAACCACAACCACAAAGAGCACTTCTGCAAAGAAGTCGTCTACCACCAAGAAGACCACAACCGCGAAGTCGAGTACTTCCACATCCAAGAAAGGCGGCAGCTCCACGGCTTTGTCTTGGAGTGACGTAAAGGCAAAGATGCCGGCAAACCTGAGCGGCTCCACCGTGGTTTTCTACAACTGGAATGAACTGAACTCCATCACGGATGCTCAAAAAGCGGTGAACGCTTTCACAAAGGATACCGGTATTAAGGTGACGTATAAGGTGGGTAACTATTCGACCTACGTTACCGAAATCACAGCAATGCAGGATGCCGGAACGGCTCCGGACATCGTCCGTATGAAGGACTTGAACCCGGCGCTTATGCAAGCACTGCAGCCCTTGTCCAAAACCGGTTTCGATTTCAGTGATGCTGCTTGGGATCAGGATGTCATGAGCCGCTATTCCTATAAGGGTGTTGCGTATGCCACCAACATGGCCAACACCGTTATGCAGCAGCCTGACGTGTTCCTGTACAACAAGAACCTGCTCTCCAAATTCGGTTTGGATGACATGGATCCCTATGCGCTGTGGAAAAAAGGCCAGTGGACCTATGACAAATTCGTTGAAATTTGCGAAGCCTTCAAGGACGAAGCGGGTGACGGCTACACCGCATTCTCCCCGTTTAAATGGCAGGCTTTTGCGCAGTTGCAGGGCAGCGACTTTGTTTTGTATACCGACAACGGCTTTAAGAGCAACATGAGCGACACGAAGTTGATTGACGGCTTGCGCAAGATGATCTCGATGAAGGAAGACGGTTTGGTCGCCGATCAGGCGTATCAGCGTCAATCGTTTGAGGCGGGCACCGTTCTGTTCTTCCACGATGCGATCATCGGTGCGAGAAAAACGCACTTCTACTTCACCTCTTTGAAGAGTGCAGGTTCGCTTGGTGTCGTTCCCCTTCCTCAGATTGGTAACTCCTATACTCAGTTGTTTGCCGAGCTGGAGGCCTATGCCGTGCCGATCGGTGCGAAGAACCCGACAGCTGTTCCGTATTTCCTGCGCTACTGGTTGGATGCGGACAACTACGATGTTGACAAATTCTTTAACGACGACCTCACGCTTGAGGTGTACAATCACTGCATGAGCCAGAAGAACCGTCTCATGACCTATAACTATCAATATGTTCTTACTGAAGCGAACGGTTTCAAATACTTTATCAGCGGAATCGTGAATTCCTCGGCGGGTCAAATTAAGAGCAAACTTGACACCAATGCAGACGCAGTTGCGAGTGCCGTGGGTGCAACCAATTTGATCTTGGCTAAACTGCAAAACTAAGTATCCTGTAAAGCGGGATACAGTGAGAGAGCAATGCGCGCAGAATTGCCGCATTGTGTGGATTGATCGGTATCCTGTCGCTGTCCGCCCGGCGCGCCGGGCGGACAGCGACAGGCGCTGCTGCACCTGATATGATCACTACGTAACGGAGCGATTATATCAGATGCAGTTGGAATGGGAGTGGTTACACGTGAATAAAGAGCAACTGGCACTAAAAAGAGAAACCACCGCACCGTGGTATCCGAACCACGGTGGTGCCGATGCCGAGGCAGAAGCCTTGCGTCAAGAGATTTTACATACAGAGGATAACCTGGTTATTACCGGTACGAAGTATTACGTCTCTCCGAACGGTGACGATTCTCACGACGGCACCTCTCCCGCCACCGCCTGGCGAACGCCGGGCGCAGTTATAGCGCACAGAGATCTCCTCAAAGCGGGGGATGCTGTGCTTTTTGAGCGCGGTTATGTCTACCGCTGCTCCGCTACCGTCAACGCCGTAAGCGGTGTGACCTATGCGGCTTACGGTACGGGTGAGAAGCCCGCTCTGTACGGTTCGGCTTATAACTATGCCTTGCATACGTGGTCGCCGACCGACGTGGAAAACGTTTGGCAGTTACCCTTGGACACCGTGGAAGCGGGTATTATTGTGTTTAACCACGGTGTCGCAACCGGTATGCCGAAATACTTCGGCATTGATGAATTGGAAAAAAACGGTGATTTTCATCATGATCTGGAAAATCACATTTTATATATGTATTTAGACAAAGGCAATCCCGCCTCTGTGTACGATGACATCGAGATCGGCACACGGGCAACCATCCTTAATATCCCGCGCGATACGGTGGACGTCACCATTGATAACTTAGCGTTCAAATATGCCGGCTTGTT
>CAYVDQ010000144.1:0-3546 GCA_964450615.1 uncultured Eubacteriales bacterium
GCAGATTCTGCCGAAGTGTACGATCGGGACCGCCGCCGCTGTCGGCGCGTGTGAGTCGGCCGCGGATGCCTTTTATCGGTTGTCCACCCTCTGGCACGACGACTGTGCGGAAACGGCATCCCTCTGCGCGGTGTGCGACGAGTTGCCGTTTTACACCGATCGCGTTCGCGCCATCCGACAAGCCGAGCAGGGATTTGCCCTGCGTGACCCTGCGCTTGCCCGGCGGTTGTTCGGCAAGGATATGTGGTTGTCCCCCAGTAAAATGGACACCTATCATACCTGTCGGTTTTCGTATTTCTGCAAATACGGATTACACGCGTACCCGCGCACCCGTGCCCAGCTTGATCCCGCGCAGGTGGGAACGCTGTCGCACTATATCATGAGTAAACTGCTGCCCGCATACGTGGAGCGCGGCTATGCCGATTGCACCAAGAACGCGGTGCGCGCCGACGTCGATGCCGCCGTCGGCGCCTATATCCGCGACATGCTGGGCGGTGAGGAAACCGACGGGCGACTCAGCGGAACCATGTCGCACCTGACCCGTTTCTGCCACGAACTGATGTGGCGGGTAGTGTGCGAGCTGAAAAACAGCCGTTTTGTACCGGTGGATTATGAGGTGTCGGTCGGCGAAGAGGAAGGCATCCCCTCGTGGAACCTGACAACAACAAGCGGTGCCACCGTGCGCGTGCACGGTATTGTCGATCGTGTGGATGCGTTCCGTGACGGCGATAAGACGTATATCCGCATCGTCGATTATAAAAGCGGCAACAAGGTGTTCAATCTCGACAAGGTGTTGGCGGGACTGGATATGCAGATGCTGATTTACTTGTTTGCCATTTGCGAAAACGGCGCGGCGCGCTACGGGGACGTCGCCCCTGCGGGGGTGTTGTATCTGCCCGCCAAGCTGCCGTTTGTCAGTATCAGCCGTGAGCTGTCGGAGCAGGCGCTCGATCGCGAGCGCTTTCGGGTGATGTGTACCAACGGTCTGTTGATCGACGATCCCGACGTGCTGCGTGCTATGGAACCGGATCTTGCGGGACTCTTTATTCCCGTATCCACAACCAAATCGGGGGATTTTTCCAAAACCTCTTCCCTTGCCACGTTGGAGCAGTTTGGGCACATCCGAAACCGCATACAGAAATTGCTCACGGAGATGGCCGAGCAGTTGCATGCCGGCGCGGTAGACGCCGTGCCGATCGGCGGTGACAAGGACGGTTGCCAGTACTGCGACTATCACGACGTCTGCTGTCACGAGCCGACCGACCCGATACGCGAGCTTACCTTTGGAAAGCTCGACGACACTCTCGCGGCGCTGAATACTCTCGAAACGGAGGTGGACGACCGTGAACTGGACAACTGAGCAACAGCATTGCATTTACTCACACGGCGGTACGCTGTTGGTATCGGCTGCCGCCGGTTCCGGTAAGACCACCGTTCTGGTAGAGCGTATCGTGCGGCACATCCTCGCTGGTCACGACGTGGATCGGCTGTTGGTCGTCACCTTTACCAATGCCGCCGCCGCGGAAATGCGGCAAAGGCTTACGAAAGCATTGACAACCGAAGCCGCGCGGCAGCCCGAAAACCTACATTTACAGCAACAGCTGATCCGTCTGCCGCGTGCGGATATTTGTACCGTGGACAGTTTTTGCATCAATCTGGTGCGCGAGAATTTTTACAAGCTGGACGTTTCCCCGCAATTTCGCGTGGGCGACGAGCAACAACTGTCGCTCCTCAAACGCGAGGCGTTGGACGATACGCTGCAACACTTTTACGCCGAGCAACAGCCGGATTTTCCGGAACTTGCCGAGGTGATGACCGACGGCAAGTCGGATGCCCGCTTAATAAGTACCGTTGATACGTTATTTTCGTTTATTCAATCCTATCCCGATCCCGAACGCTGGCTTAAAGAGACCGCCGCAATGTACGAACGCACCGACACGGTGACGGATACCGTGTGGGGCAAGGTTCTGCTGAACAAGATCCGCGAAGTGCTGACGCGCTGTCAACGGTTGTATACGTCGGCATTGGAGGAGACTCTCGGCGACGCGGTCTTGACGCGCGCCTATTCCCCCGCACTGACAGAGGAACTTGAGCAGATCAAGCAGCTGCGCACGTGCGCCGAGGACGGCGGCTGGGATCCTTTGTTTGAAGGGCTCATACGCTTCTCGTTTGGCAGATTTACGAGCACCGCCCGCTGTGAGGATACCGACGCGCGCGATCGCGCGAAGGCCTTGCGCGACAGTGCCAAAAAGTTGATCGGTGATCTGCAAAAACTGTACTGCGGAACCGAAGAGCAATGTAAAGAGGATCTCACGCGGTCTGCCCGACTGATCCGCGTGCTGTACGAGATGATCCGTCACTTCACGGCGGTCTTTACCGAGAAAAAGCGGCAGGCAAACCTCCTCGATTTCAGCGATACCGAGCATCTGGCGCTGTCCCTGCTCACCGAATACGACGAGCAAGGGAAGCTTGTGCCGACCGCCGAGGCGCGCGAGATCGCCGGGAGGTACGACGAGGTCATGGTGGACGAGTATCAGGACACCAACGCCGTGCAGGATGCGCTGTTTTCGGCGCTGTCCCGCGATGAGCAGAATTTATTTTTAGTGGGCGACGTCAAGCAAAGCATCTACGCGTTCCGCAAGGCAATGCCGGAGTTGTTTCTCGGTCGCCGGGGTCGGTATCCGTTGTTTACGGGTGACAATTATCCCGGAACCGTTTTGCTCGGTCACAATTTCCGCAGCCGCCGTGCGGTGACGGACGTTGTGAATTTTGTGTTTCATCAGCTCATGATCCCCGCACTCGGCGGGATCGATTATAACGAGGAAGAAAAACTGCATTATAAAGCCACCTACCCGCCGCTCGAGGACGAGTCGGTGTACGATACCGAGTGTCTGATCTTAGACGGCAAAGAGGCAAAGGCCTTGGGGTATTCTGCCGACGAGGCGGAGGGGCGTTTGATCGCCGAGCGCATCCAAAAACTGATGAATGACTTTTCCGTAACGGAAAAGGACGGCTCTCGCCGTCCCTTACAATACAAGGATTGCTGTATTTTGCTGCGCAGTCACAAAAGCCACGCGCTCGCCTACTGCAAAGCACTGGAAAGCTACGGGATCCCGACCGTCGCCAATCTGGAAAGCAATTTCTTTGAAACGCCCGAGGTGCGGTTAACGCTGTCCCTGCTACGGTGTATCGACAACCCGTTACTCGACATCCCGCTCGTGGCGGTGATGCTCTCCCCCTTGTTCGGTTTTACCACCGACGATCTGGCAACCATTCGGCTGTGCCGCCCGAAAGCGGCGTTGTATACGGCGGTCACCGCCGCCTGCCGTGTTGCCGAATCGCCGCTATCCGAGCGCTGTCGCGCCTTTTTGGACACGCTGAATCAGTACCGTCAGTTGGCGGCGTTGCTGACGGTGGACCGTCTGCTCACCCGTTTATACGAGGATTTATCCCTGCCCGAATTGTTCAGCGCCCGTTTTGGGGGTGCTGCGCGCGCCGCCAATCTGCGCGTGCTGTACGAGCAGTGCAGTCGGTTTGAGCAGGGCG
>CAYVDQ010000145.1:0-3536 GCA_964450615.1 uncultured Eubacteriales bacterium
CGCCGCTTAACGGTGCGGGCAACAAACCGGTACGCAAGATTTTGGAACGGATCGGATTATCGCAGGTAACGGTCGTTCCCGAACAGGAATTGCCGGACGGCAACTTCCCCACCGCGCCTTTCCCGAACCCCGAGCTGCGGCAACCGTTTGAGTTAGCACTAAAGCTTGCTGAAACGGTCGAACCGGATCTGCTGCTTGCTACCGATCCTGATTGTGATCGCGTGGGTATCGCGGTACGGCAAAACGGTGAATACGTGCTGCTCACCGGTAATGAGACCGGTTGTCTGCTGCTCAACTATATTCTCTCCTGCCGCGCCAATCAAGGCACCTTGCCGGCAGATCCCGTTGTTATCAAAACCATCGTCACCTCCGATCTGGCAACGCGTATTGCTGAAAAATTCGGTTGTGAGATGCGCAACGTGCTGACCGGCTTTAAGTACATAGGCGAGCAGATCGTGGAAATGGAACAAGCGGGAAGACCTGAACGCTTCCAGTTTGGTTTTGAGGAAAGCTACGGTTGTCTTGCCGGCACCCACGCCAGAGATAAGGACGCGGTAGTCGCGTCAATGCTCATTTGCGAGATGGCGGCGTATTACAAAGCCAACGGACTGTCCTTGTTGGATGTCCTGCAGTTGTTGTACCACGAGCACGGCGCGTACCGCCATCTGCTCGTCAACGTGCAGTTTGAAGGTGCAAAAGGCATGGCGGCAATGGATAGCATCATGCAAAAGTTACGTTCCACTCCGCCGAAAGAACTCGGCGGACTGAAAGTGCTCGCCACAGCGGATTATCAAAGTGCCGAGCGCAAAACGGCGGAGGGCGCTGTTGAAACGCTGACTCTCCCCCGCGCCAACGTGCTGGTATTTGAACTGGAAAACCACGCAAGCGTGATCGTACGCCCGTCCGGTACGGAGCCGAAAATCAAGGGATACGTCACCGCAACCGGTGCCACACCGGAGGATGCGGATGTCGTTGCCGAAACGTTGCGTAAGGTCGTTGAAAACATGCTCAAAGCGTAATATGCAGACAAAAGCGGCAGAGGATCATTCCTCTGCCGCTTTTCTGCGTCGTTGTACTGTTAAAAGGAAAACCATAGCAAGCGGAAAAGCCGCCGCCGCAATGAGTCCTGCTTTGATGCCGTGCGGTGTCAGATCAGCGACCATCCCCGTGATCCACGGGCCAAGCGAACAACCGATGTCGCCGCCGAGCGCCAGTAGCGCAAACAGTGTCGTACCGCCTTTCGGGAAGTGCGCGGATGCCACGCCCAACACACCGGGCCACATCAAACTGGTCGCAAGGCCGCAAAGCGCGCAACCGAGCAGAGCGAGCAACGGCACCGAAGCAAAGACAGCCAACACATAACAAAGTACGGTGGCAATGCTGCACACCATCAGCAGCAGACGCATCGGGATACGGTCACCGCTGTTGCCGTGCCAAATACGCCCAATGCCCATACACACGGCGAACAGGCACGGCCCAAGCAGATCCCCTAACAGCTTGGACACACCCAAGCCTTCTTCGGCAAACAGGGACGCCCACTGAGACATTGCCATTTCCGATGAACCGGCACATACCATCAGTGCCATCATCAGCCAAAAATACGGTTTCTTTAATAACCGGCCGAGCGGTGTTTTTTCCTCACCCTTCAGCATTGGCGGAAACGGGACACGCGAAACCAACGTCAGATTCACAAGCGGCACGATCGCCCAAGCCATCAGTATCCACGGCCAATACCCTTCACCAAAAAGCACGACCGCTACCGTTGTTACCAATACCGCCAACACCTGACCGATGGGATAGAAAGCGTGAAGCAAGGTCATGGACGACGCTTTGTGTTCTGTGGAAAGCGCATCGACGATCGGGCTGATCATCACTTCGGAAAGTCCTGCGCCGATCGAATACACGATAGCCGCCATCACCATACCGACATAAGCATCAGGCAACACGTTCGGCAAAATACCGAACAGCACCAAACCGCTTGCCGCGCACACTTCCGCAATGATCATACAACGGCGGTGACCGAGTGCATCAACAACATATACCGCCAAAAAATCAACAAGCAGCTGCACTAAAAAGGTTATCAATACCAAACGACCGATCTTTTCGAAGGAGATGGAAAACTGATCACGCAATGTCACAAAAAACAGCGGTGTGACATTCAAGATCAACGCTTGTATCATAATGCCGAGATAACAACATCGGCGTGTTAAGCGATAGGAATCCTTCACATTACCACCTCCAAATCAGTTGAATTATAGTGATTTACCCCAAATTTGTCAAACTTTTTTCCCTTTTTCTCTGTCTTTTAAAAAAAGATTGACATTTTTCTGACAAAGTCGCAGTTTACCATTGCAAAATCATTTTTTATCATATATAATAGTGTTCAGGTATGAAAACTGTCAAGGAGGAAAAGGCAAATGCAAAAGAAAATCAGCAAACTTCCTTTCAAAGGTACTCCGGAACAAGCTGCTGCTCTGCAAAAGGTCATCGATGCGAACAAGCACGATCCCAGCCGCCTGATGGGCGTTATGCAGGAAGCACAAGGCATCTACGGATACCTGCCGGTGGAGGTCCAGGACACGATCGCCGAGGGCATGAACGTGCCGCTGGAAAAGGTGTACGGTGTGGCAACGTTCTACGCGCAGTTCGCACTGTCTCCCAAGGGTGAGTATGACATCTCCGTGTGTCTCGGTACCGCCTGCTACGTTAAAGGTGCGGGTGACGTATTCGACAAGCTCAAGGAGCTGCTCGGAATTGATGCCGACGAATGCACACCGGACGGCAAATATTCGCTGTCTGCCTGCCGTTGCATCGGCGCTTGCGGTTTGGCTCCGGTTCTTACCGTTAACAGCGACGTGTACGGTAACCTGACCGTCGACGACGTGCCCGGTATTCTGGAAAAGTACGGCAAATAAGCCATGCGTGAATTATCGCTGAATGTTCTGGATATTGCTCAGAACTCCATTGTCGCCGGTGCCGCATTGATCGAACTTTCGGTGATTGAAGATACGGCAAATGACCGGTTAACTCTCGTGATCGCAGACAACGGTCGCGGTATGACATCCGAGCAGTTGGCGCAGGTGCGCGATCCGTTTTATACCACCCGCACGACCCGCAAGGTCGGTATGGGGGTTCCCCTCTTCCGTATGGCGGCGGAAATGGCAGGCGGCGAGCTTATCATCCGTTCATCACTCGGTGAGGGTACAACGGTCACAGCGACCTTTGGTCTGACTCACATCGACCGAATGCCCCTTGGGGATATGGCCGGTACGGTGTCCACCTTAATCCGATTAAATCCGCATCTGGATTTTGTATATCGGCACGAGGTTGACGGACAGTTCTTTGAACTGGATACCCGTGAACTGCGTGAGGTGTTGGACGGTGTTCCGTTATCGGAACCTGACGTGATGGAGTGGATCGACGGTAATATGGCGGATGGATTGCTTCCGCTGAACAGTCAAGCGTAAAAGTATTTGTAGATAATAGGAGGTTTTGTTATGAAATCCATTGCTGAATTGCAAGCTATCCGGGATAAA
>CAYVDQ010000146.1:0-3480 GCA_964450615.1 uncultured Eubacteriales bacterium
TCGGTGCAGGGCTGATGGGCAGTTCCGCGTTCGGTGTGATCCTGTTTGCCGCGCACGTAATAGCGGCACTGTTTTTGGGAGTGATCGGCGCACCGAAAAGCAGTCGGCAGCACATCCCCGCGCGCACCACGCGCCGCCCGCCGTCGTCACTGCCGCTGGCCTTTGTGGAATCGGTTACGAGCGCGTGTCAGTCCCTTTTATCCATGTGCGGGTTTATCCTCCTGTTTTCAGGACTGCTCGCCCTTCTCGATACCGCGACCGACAACCGCGTAGCCGGCGCGTTACTTTCTTGCCTTTTAGAGGTCAGCAGCGGTTGTGTCGCCGCCGCTGACCTCGGCGCACTGTCACCGTTTCTGCTCGGTATCGCCGTCGGCTTCGGCGGGTTGTCGGTGCATTGTCAGTTGGCGTCCTCCCTCGCCGGCACGGGGGCGCTGACCCCAAGCTTTTGGATCGCACGATTGGCACACGGCGGATTGACCGCCTTATTGACGTTGCTGCTTCTGCGCATGATCCCTCTCACCTTACCGGTATTCGGCCCCTCCTCACCAACGGTGCAGACGATCACCGACCACGTCGGAATTTCGGTGTTCTTGCTCATACTGTGCGGAATTTGGTTGCTTTCTGTTGACAAAGGAGGGCAAGTCACCTATAATAAAGACCGTAAAAGGATGTGACAACATGAAGCGGAAACTGTACGGCAATGCCATAACGCCGGTGTGTGAGATCTGCGCGAACGGTCGGCGCTCGTCCGACGGTCGGGTGATTCTTTGCCTGCGCAAAGGAATTATGCAGCCCGATGCGCGCTGCCGCAAATTCCGCTACGATCCGCTACGCCGCATCCCCTACATTCAGCCGGAACTGCAAAGCTATACGGAGGCGGATTTCCGTCTGGACTAATCCATAAAAATTTTTGCTTTTGCCTATTGACAAGCGCCGAGGGGTTTGTTATAATGGCTGTAAAGCAAATTCCTTTACAGGAGACGCTTGGAAGACCCGAGCGTTTTTTATTTTGTTTTTCTGGTAGAAGATTTGCAAAGGAGGGACAAGAATGCCGAAAAATATGGAGATCGTCTGGTTGTTCGATTTCTACGGGGAGATGCTCACCGAAAAGCAGCGCCACGTAGTGGAGCTGTATTATGAAGAGGACTTGTCCCTGGCGGAGATTGCAGAAAATCAGAACATCACCCGTCAAGGGGTCCGCGATGCGATCAAGCGCGCCGAAGCGCAGATGATCGAGATGGAGGAGCGCCTGCATTTGGCGGCACGCTTCCGCGGTATGCGCGATGGGCTGGAAGCGATCCGCGAAGCCGCGCAGGATATTCAGATACTCAATGACCGCACCCGCTATTCTCGCGAGATTGACGACCGCGCCAAGCGGATCGTCCAACTGGCGGAAGAATTGAGAGAGAGGTAAGCATCGTGGCATTTGAAGGATTGTCCGACAAACTCTCAGCCGCATTCAAGCGGCTGAAAAATAAGGGTAAGCTGACCGAGGCGGACGTCAAAGAAGCCATGCGTGAAGTGCGCTTGGCACTGCTTGAAGCGGATGTCAACTATAAAGTTGCCAAGGACTTCACGGCAGCCGTTTCGGCGCGTGCCGTCGGCGAAAAGGTGATGGAAAGCCTCACCCCCGCGCAGATGGTCATTAAACTGGTCAACGAAGAATTGACCGCACTGATGGGCGGCGAAGCCGCCCGCCTTGCCAACGCCAACCACCCCCCGTGCGTTATCATGATGTGCGGTCTGCAGGGTTCGGGTAAAACCACCCATTCTGCAAAGCTTGCCAAACTGCTCAAGGGGCAGGGGCACCGCCCGTTGCTCGTCGCGTGTGACGTGTACCGTCCTGCCGCGATCACACAGCTGCAGGTGGTCGGCTCCGCCGCAGGCGTGCCGGTGTTTGAACGCGGCACCGCCGATCCGGTGCACATCGCAAAGGAAGCGGTTGCGCATGCAAAGGATCACGGCAACGATTACGTAATTTTAGATACCGCCGGTCGTCTGCATATTGACGAACAACTGATGGCGGAGCTTCAAAATATCCGCAAAGCGGTCACCCCGCAGGAGATCCTGTTGGTGGTGGACGCCATGACCGGTCAGGACGCGGTCAACGTCGCGCAGTCGTTTAACGAAACGTTGTCCATTGACGGTGTGATCTTAACCAAGCTCGACGGCGATACCCGCGGCGGTGCGGCACTGTCGGTGCGTGCGGTCACGGGTAAACCGGTCAAATTCGCCGGCACCGGCGAAAAGCTGGACGATTTAGAAGTGTTCCATCCGGCGCGCATGGCATCGCGTATTTTAGGTATGGGCGACGTGATGTCACTCATCGAAAAAGCGCAGCAGCAGATCGACGATCGCGAGGCAGAGGAACTTGCCCGCAAAATGCAGCAAGATACCTTCGATTTTAACGATATGCTCGATCAATTCCGTCAGATTCAGAAAATGGGCGATATCAAGAGCCTGCTCGGTATGCTTCCCGGCATGGGCAAGCAGCTCAAGGATATTGACATTGACGAGCGGCAGTTTGCACGCGTTCAAGCCATCATTCTGTCCATGACGGAGAAAGAACGCCGCAAGCCCGACATTATCAACCCCTCCCGCAAACGGCGCATCGCCGCAGGTTGCGGTATGCGGGTGGAGGACGTCAACCGTCTGCTCAAGCAGTACGATACAATGAAGCAGATGATGAAGCGTATGAAGAGCATGGGCAAAAAAGGCGGCCGCGGCATGATGCCCGGTTTCGGGTCTTTGGGCGGCAAAGGCAATCCCTTCGGGTTCTAATTCAACCGAGATCGGTTGTTAAGAATACAAAATAAAACCATTCTATTTTGGAGGTAACCAACATGGCAGTAAAAATCAGACTGCGCCGCATGGGCGCAAAGAAAGCTCCCTTCTATCGCGTTGTGGTAGCGGATTCCCGTTATCCCCGTGACGGCCGTTTCATCGAGGAGATCGGCTATTACAACCCGCTGGAGGATCCGGTCGTTGTAAAGATCGATACCGAGAAGGCTCAGAAATGGATCGCCAACGGCGCTCAGCCCACCGATACCGTTAAGGATCTTCTGAAGAAAGCCGGTATCTGAGACCATGAAAGAGTTATTGTTAACGATTGCTCGCGGTCTTGTGGAAGATCCGGATGCGGTCGTCGTCACCGAGGATGAACCCGCGGAGGACGGCACGATCGTGTTCCATCTTCACGTTGCGGCAGGCGATATGGGTCGCGTCATCGGCAAGCAGGGCCGTATCGCAAAAGCGATGCGCACCGTCATGCGTGCCGCCGCCACCCGTCAGGATGCGAAAGTCGCCGTCGAGATCGACGACTAATGTCACCCGAACCTCTCACGGCTCCCCGTGGGAGGTTTTTTCCAAGGAGGATCAGTATGCCGAAACGTAATTTTCTGGAAGCGGGCGAGATCGTGGGCACACACGGTGTGCGCGGCGAGGTGCGGGTGCGTCCCGAATGTGATTCGCCCGAGATGT
>CAYVDQ010000147.1:0-3425 GCA_964450615.1 uncultured Eubacteriales bacterium
GGGAACAAGCCCTTGCCGTCCTTGCCCTCACTCTCGCCGTACAGCTGCTTCCACCACTCGGACATCATAGCATATCGGGGTTCGTAACTGACCATCAGTTCAACAGCGCGACCCTTACGCAGCAGGATGTTCCGCATAGCGGCATATTTATAGCAATCGTTTTTCTCAATATCCGTTTCGCACAAAGCGGCCTGCGCCTTGGCGGCACCCGCCATCAATGCGGCGATATCACAACCGGCAACCGCGATAGGTAGCAAACCGACAGCCGTGAGCACCGAGAAACGGCCGCCCACGTCGTCCGGCACCACGAAGGTTTCATACCCCTCACGATCGGCAAGACCTTTCAGCGTGCCTTTTGCTTTATCCGTAGTCACATAGATACGGCGGCGGGCTTCCTCTACGCCGACGGTACGTTCCAAATACTCACGGAACACACGGAACGCGATGGCGGGTTCTGTAGTGGTACCGGATTTAGAAATCACGTTCACCGACACGCGGCGACCTTCGCACAAGCTGAGCAACTCCGACAGTTCCGAAGCGCTGATGCTCTTGCCGGCAAAGTACACGTCCGGTGTATCCTTTTTCAGATTGTTGTATAACGGAGATTTCAAAAATTCGATCACCGCACGGGCGCCGAGGTACGAGCCACCGATGCCGATGACGATAAACACATCGGTATCGTTTTTGATGCGCTCCGCCGCCGCCTGAATGCGGGAAAACTCTTCTTTGTCATAGTCGGTGGGCAATGTCAGCCAGCCGAGAAAATCGTTGCCGAGGCCGTTGCCCTTATGAAGCATCTCGTGTGCCGCCGTGACCTGCGCCTGCATTGCCTGCAGTTCGTGATCGCGGACAAAATCGGTAAGATAGCGGGTTTCAAAAGTAGCAGCCATACTGAAACGCCTCCATGATTCTTTGTTGCTTTTATTGTACAATATATCCGGTGCGATTGCAACCGAAATCAGAGAATTTTTTATGAAAATTTTACAAAGAAACACCGGTCGGACGCCCGACCGGTGTGTAAATTAGGTAGATAATGCTGTAATCAGTCGCAATAAGCAGAATCCAAAGCTGAGTTTTGGCACTTCCTCGGCTGTGCGCACCGGATATTCCGCCAGCACCTCACCGTCACGCGCGACCGTAACGGTACCCACGATCTGCCCTTTCGTCACAGGTGCTTCCAGATCCTCAGACAGTGTGACCGTACAGGCGAGTCCTTTCTCTTCCCCTTTTTTGACCAACAACGGATCGAGATCACCAACCTCTGTCACCACTGTTTCCGCCGTACCACGCAATACCGGGATCGGTGTCAGTGTGTCGGGATCAACCTGCGGGGTGTACAATGCGTAATTGGCAAAGCCATGATCGAGCAGTTTTCGCGCACCGCCGAATCGCTCGTCGGTGGTGGTACAACCCAAAATGACCGCCGCAAACCCCAGTCCGTTCCGTTCCGCGGTGGCAGAAAGGTTGTGTCCCGCCGTAGACGTCGTACCGGTTTTCAGCCCGGTAGCGCCCTGGTAAAAACGAATCAGTTTGTTGGTGTTCACCAGCTGTGATTCACCGTTGCGTAAGGTATCCATCCAAATGGTGGTGTAGTTTTTGATCAGCGGATGCTTCATCAGTTCGCGGGACATGAGCGCCACATCGTAGGCGCAGGAATAGGCGGTGTCATCCAACCCGCTGCAATCCTTGAACAGCGTATCCTGCATACCAAGTTCTGCGGCGCGTGTATTCATACGCTGTACAAATTCCTCGATCGAACCGGCGACATGCTCCGCAAGTGCGGCGCATGCGTCGTTGGCGGACACCACCGCCGCGGCTTTGACAAGCTCGTGTACCGTCATAATCTCACCCGGTTCCAGCCAGATCTGGGAGCCGCCCATGGATGCCGCCTCCGACGAACAGGTGACGGGGTCTTGCAGGTCTATCAGCCCCTTATCGAGTGCTTCCATCACCAGCAACAACGTCATGATCTTGGTGACCGATGCGATCGGCAGCTTTTCGTGGGTATTCTTCTCAAACAACACTTGACCGGAAGACAACTCCATCAAAACGGCGGATTTGCCGCCGACCTCCAGTGCGGTTCCCGTGGCGGTGGATACCACTTCGCTTAAACTTTTCGGGGCTTCCAACGACATCAGCTCCTCGGCGGTCTCACCCGATTCCGTATCGATGATTACCGTTTTTGCCGATACAGGTAACACGAGTATCAACGTGGCGCACACAGCACACGCGAGTATGCGAATAGGTTTCATACTATCTCCTCCCTTTAATACGATATATACAGAGAGGACAAGCGCAGTATGCAAAAAAAGAACGGTCGGAAATTTCGTCGGAAATTTCGACCGTTCTTTTTAGAAAACTTATTTGCGGGAAGCCAGGAGATTTTTGATCTTCTCGTGCGAGTCGATGATGCGGGTGACCGACATATCATGATTGAGCGAGGCAATGAAATACGCGATGTATTTGGACACATCCACTTCACAGAACCATTCACGCTTTTTCAGTTCGTCAGTGCGGTAGGTCAGGTTTGTGCCGAGCACACCTGCAATCACGCCGTCTTTGTATGCTTGATCGAACTTGTCCAGACCGTTGGTGAAGATCGCATAAGTAGCATACGCGAAAATGCGGCCCGCCTTGCGTTTCTTCAGTTCGTATGCGATATCCAGCATGGATTCGCCGGACGAGATGATGTCGTCTGCAATGAAGATATCCTTGCCCTCCACCGAGTCGCCGAGATATTCGTGCGCGATGATGGGATTGCGACCGTTTACAACGTGGGCATAGTCGCGGCGCTTGTAGAACATACCGAGATCCACACCCAGCGTGGACGCATAATACATATTGCGGTTGAGCGCGCCTTCGTCCGGGCTGACGATCATCATATGCTCGCGATCCGGAATGAGATCGGGATAGCGGCGGAACATTGATTTAAGCACCTGATAAGAGGGGATAACGTTATCAAAACCCATTAGCGGAACAGCGTTCTGTACGCGCGGGTCGTGTGCGTCAAAGGTGATGATGTTGGTAACGCCCATACGCTCGAGTTCCTGCAACGCCACCGCGCAGTCCAACGACTCGCGGTAGTTACGGCGATGCTGACGGCCGCCGAACAAGATCGGCATAATCACGTTAATGCGGTGTGCTTTACCGCCTGCCGCTTGAATGATGCGCTTGAGATCCTGAAAATGATCATCGGGCGACATGCAATTCTGCTGACCGAAAATGTTGTACTTCACGTTATAGTTGCCAACGTCCACTAAGATAAACAGATCGTCACCACGGATGCTGGACTTGATAAGACCTTTTCCGTCACCGGAGGAAAACCGCGGACATTCGGCGGGAATCAAAAAAGAATCATTCGGAACGCCGGCTTTTGCCGCCCAATCGGTAAGATAATAGTCGATCTTCGCCGCCAGTTCTTCGGT
>CAYVDQ010000148.1:0-3362 GCA_964450615.1 uncultured Eubacteriales bacterium
CGGACGAGCCGCCGCGAACCACGATGTAATCGGCAAACCAGCCGTTGAAATGCACGTCGTCATCGGGGAGCAGACCGTATACGTCTGCAGCGCCGACGTTTTGCTTGTTCATGTCGAACATCGTGATATCGGGATCGTCGTGCAGCGTGACACAGGTGACGACCTTATCGCCGACGTGCAGGGGCTTGCCTGCGCTGTCGACTTTGACGTTTTTACCCATTTTGACGATCTCGCCGGTACCCTCGTGACCGAGTGCAACGGGGATCAGACCAAAGGGATCGCGCTTGAACTCGTGAGCGTCCGTTCCGCAAACGCCGCAGCCCTCAACCTTGACGAGCATATCGTCGTCGCCGATCTCGGGAATGGCATACTCTTTGAGCTCGAATTTCTCAAGCTGTGTGAGCATGGCCACACGTGCGGTTTTCGGGACGCTTTGTCCGGCAGCAGGAGCAGCAGCGGGAGCCGGAGCGGCGCCCTTCATGTTGTCCAATACCTGGCGGACGATTTCTTCAATGTTGGAAGAATTAACATCCATTACTGTGTGCCTCCACTTCTCTCAAATAGTTCTTTACCGTAAGCAGCCAGCGCGGTATCCTGCTCTTCCGAGCCGCCGCTGACACCCAATCCGCCGATGATCTCACCGTTTGCGTTCATGAGCGGTTCTCCGCCGCCGAAAATGACGATGTGTCCTTCATTGGTAAACTGAATGCCGTACAAGGGACCGCCGGGCTGTGCTAATGGTTTTAATTGTGCGGTGGACATTTTAAGGGATACGACCGTGAATGCCTTTTGCAGGGCAACGTCGTAACTGGCGATATACGAATCGTCCGCACATTCCACCAGCACCGGTCGTGCCGCCTTGTTGGAGATTGCCACCACGGCCTTGACACCCATCCCTGCCGCTTTTTCCCGAACCTTTTCGGCAAGGGGGAGCGCGGCATCAAGTGTCATATCGGTAAGGCAGCCGCCTAACTGACGGGTCACCTTATCCACAATGGAGCGTAAGACTTTTTCGTCCATAAGCGGCTCCTTATTTCGCCATCTGTTCAATTACGCGCTTGGTGATCTCAGCAACCAGATCTGTTTCACTCTCACCGCCGTGGCAGGAGCCGTCACAATTTGCGCAACCGTGGCAGCTGGGTAAGCCAGCTTTGCTGTTGGGGCACAGATCGGCGGGGTGTTTACCTTTCAGACCGAACTGGCGGCGGATTTCATACAAGCGCTGTACCTGCTTGTCGCTCAGCTCTTTCGGACCGCCGAGCTGCTTGGAGATGTACAACAGATGAGCGTAGAACTCAACCGACTCCATCTTATGGTACGCATTCAGCAGGTTGTCCGAGAACGCGAGCGCACCATGGTTTTCAAGCAGGACTGCATCAAAGGATTGCAGATACTTGGACACCGCATCCGGAATTTCCTCGGTGGAGGGGGTGCCGTACTCGGCGATCGGCACACAACCCAGTGCGATAACCGCTTCCGGCATGATCGGCTGTGTCAGCGGAATACCCGCGATGGCAAAACCGGTTGCATACATCGGATGTGCGTGGACGACAGCACCGACGTCCGGACGCTCTTTGTACACACGCATGTGCATTTTGATCTCGGACGAGGGTTTGAAGCCGGCGTTCGCCTGCAATACCTTACCGTCTTTGTCGACCTTGCAGATGTACTCGGGGGTCATGAAGCCCTTGCTGACACCGGTGGGGGTGCAGAGGAACTCGTTGTCGTTGAGCTTAACGGAAATGTTACCGTCGTTCGCTGCGACCATCCCGCGATCGTAGATGCGTTTACCGATCGCACAAATTTGCTTTTTGATTTCATACTCGTTTACCATAATGTATTCTCCTTTTCTTTGTGGATTTTGTTTGTTTTCCTATTTCTATGGGTACATCATAGCACCAAAAACCATAAAAGTCAACATATAAATTTGGTTTTTTCTGTGTTTTAGTTAACTTTTTGTGGTTTTTCTTTGATTTCCATGTGATCGAGCAATGCGGGGATACCTTCGCCGGTCAGGGAGTTTACGTGAAACACCGTTTTGCAGCCGGACAGCCGCAACCAGTTTTCGGCGCGGCGGGGATCCGCTTTGTCGATCTTGGTGACGATTCCGATCACCTCGCGGTTCACCAGACAGGTGATGCAAGGAGGGAAGAGGGAATAGTCATCGTCGGCGGCGATCAGCAGGCCGACCACGTCTGCCTCGTATGCGTAGAGACAAAGGGCGGCGCCGAGATCGTGGTTTTCGGCGTATTCGCCGGGGGTGTCGATGAGAAAGTCATCGTAGGCGATCGCTTGCGTTTTTAAATAGGTGACAGTCTCGCCTCGCAAGGCTTGTGTCAGTGAGGTTTTTCCGCAACCGCTGCGCCCCATCAGAATCAGTTTCTTTCTCATGTGCGGGTCAGCTCGCAGACGGAGAAGCCCAGCTTTTCGATCGCATATTCGCGGATCGCGGTGATTGCCGCTTCGACCTGCGATACCGTTCCCGTCACGATGACGGTGCCGCTGAAGCGATCCACGAAGCCGAGCTCGACGCCCGAGGATTTCAGCGCAATATCGCCGGCGATGATGGCGGTCTCGCTGGGGCTCAAGGTTAAAATGCCGATGGCGCCGGCGTGATCCACGGCGGGATCCAGACCGAGTTTGCGGTACAGAATGTCCTCGGGATGCGCGATGATATGCGCCAGCGTGATCTGCTTGCCGGGGACAAGCTCCTGTATAATGCGGGTTTTTTTCTCGTTTTGATTCAGCACGTCAAGTTCCATTGCATCAACCTCCTATCAGTGCTTTCAGACCGTACGATTCGGCAACACGCCGCAAGAGCTCCATATGCTCCGCGGTGGGCGGGGTGATATGCGCCATCGTGTACTCGCGACCGAGGCCGGTGTACTTATCCGTGCCCATTCGATGATACGGAAGCAGGTGGATTTCCCGCACGTTCGGAAGCGATGCGGCGAACGCGGCGATTTCGCCGATCTCTGCCTCTGTGTCGTTGAAGGTCGGGATGACCGGCACACGGATGATCAGCCGTTTTGCTTTCTCGGCGATCAAGCGGGCGTTTTGCAGAATACGGTCATTGGGTTGTGTGGTGAATTCCCGGTGCTTTTCGCTGTTGATGTGCTTGATATCCATCAGCACACAGTCCAGCACCGGCAGATACCGTTCGATAACTTCGGGTGACGCGAAACCGGTGGTTTCGATTGCGGTGTGCACGCCGTTCTCCTGGCACGCGGTCAGCAGTGCGACGGCGAAATCCGGCTGTGTCAACGATTCGCCGCCCGAGAGCGTGATTCCGCCGCCGGAGCGTCGATAGTACATCCGGTCGCGTAAGACCTCTTTCAGCACTTCCTCCACCGTGACGTCGC
>CAYVDQ010000149.1:0-3356 GCA_964450615.1 uncultured Eubacteriales bacterium
GGCAGAGGGGACAATCCCTCCGTCTGTGGTGGCGAGGGCGGGACGATGTGGGCATCGTCCCCTACGGTGTTGGTTTGAGATCGCGGAAAGAGGGGGCAATCCCTTCACCGCCTGACGGCGGTCCCTCTCCTTTTAGGCAAGGGAGGCTTGGCGGAAGGCATAAATGCCTTCCCTACGGTGTTGGTTTGAGATTGCGGGATGTCGCTTCGCTACCTCCCGGAGGGAGGCTGCGGGGCGGGCGGCAGGTTGCCGCCCCTACTTTTGGGGTAATTTTCCGTACTTGTCACAGGACTGTAAATGTGCTATACTGATATTAACTATGGTATAAAAAGGAGGGTGCCGAATGGTGTATTTGGATAACAGTGCTACCACGGCGGTATGTTCAGAAGCGGTCGCGCGGATGACGCGCGTGATGACCGAACAATACGGAAACCCCTCCTCCTTGCATACGCTTGGGATCGACGCCTGGCGTGAAGTGATGCAGGCGCGCGGCGAGGTCGCGGCATTGCTCGGTGCAAAGCCGGAGCAGATCGTGTTTACAAGCGGCGGCACCGAAGCCAACAACTTAGCGATTCTGGGCGGTGCGGCGGCGAAGGCGCGGCAGCCACACGCGGCGGTAACGACGGCGATCGAGCATCCGTCGGTTGCGGCGTGCTTTGATGAATTGGAAAAGCAAGGGTGGACCGTGACGCGTGTAGCGCCCGAAGCGGACGGCACGATTTCTGCGGAAGCGATTGAGCGGGCGTGCACTCCCGACACCACGATCGTCAGCGTGATGGCGGTCAATAACGAGACCGGTGCATGGATGGATATTGCGTCTATTGCGGCACGGGTGCGCCGTGTCGCCCCGCGGGCGCTCATTCACACGGATGCCGTCCAAGCGGCGGGGAAAGTGTTGATCAGGGCAGAAAAATGGGGCGTGGATCTACTTTCGGTGAGCGGGCATAAACTGCACGGACCGAAAGGCGTTGGTGCGTTGTATATCCGCAAGGGTGTGCGCGTACTGCCTCGTGTTCTCGGCGGTGGGCAAGAGGGCGGTTTGCGCTCCGGAACCGAGCCGACGCCTGCAATCGTTGGTTTTGGTGCGGCGGCAGCCGCTATGCCGAAGCTGTCCGAGCAGACTGCTCGGTATGAACGGCTTAAAGCTTGTTTATTGAAAGAACTCGGCACGCATCCCGACGTGCGGTTTCATCTGCCGCGAAAAGGGGTGCCGTATATTGTGAATCTGTCGCTTAACGGTTTCCGCAGCGAAACGGTGCTCCATTTTCTGGCGCAGCGGGGGATCTTTGTGTCCAGCGGTTCGGCTTGCGCCAAGGGTAAGCCGAGCGCCGTGTTGACAGCGATGGGGCTATCATCCACCGAGATCGACAGTTCCTTGCGGGTGAGCTTTTGCCGTGACAATACGGAAGAAGACGTGCGCGCGTTGTGTGCGGCGCTGCGCGAGGCGGCCGAGACCTTGCAAAGGAGGCAAGCCTGATGAAAGACGGCATGAAAAAGATCGGACGGGGCATCGTTTGCGCGCTGTACTCGGTGATTCCCGTGGTCGGCGATCCGAAGCAGGAATGGCTCCGCAAAATAGCCTTTTTGTTGGCGCTGTTTGTGTTTATCGGTTCGGCGGCATATTTAATAGACGATATGGTGCTGCAGCCGCGCCACACGCAAGCGGTCGTGGAGACGCTGCGCGATTTGTATTACACCGATTCCTCTGTGGATGACGAAGAGAAAGAGGATACCACCGTGTATCCCGAGGGAATGCTTGAAACGTTTCGCTCGCTGTATCGGCGAAACGCCGACGTCCGCGGGTGGTTGACCTTTTCGACGGAAGGCGAGGATCTGTTCGACGGTGCGATCGATAACCCCGTCATGCAGACGGCTGACAACGACTATTATCTGACACACGATTTTTTGCGTGACATTGACAAAGCGGGATCGCTGTATTTTGATTGTCGCAACGATCTGTCGGCGGAGGGCGTTAACCGCAATCTTATCATATACGGACATAACCTAAAAAGTGGGTTGATGTTTTCTCGCTTTAATCTGCTTGCGAAGAGCAATCTCAATCGCGCGCGGCAGTTGACGACTCTGACGCTTTCTACTTTATACGAGGAATACACCTACAAGGTGTTTGCGGTGATGATTGTCAACGCGAACACCGAGGAGGAACCGGTGTTCAACTACATTCGCACGCAGTTTACCGATGAGGAGTTTGCGGGGTTCATTGACGACGTACGCAGCCGCTCTTTGTACGATTTCGGGGACGTGGACGTAACCGCCGAGGATGAGCTGCTCACGCTTTCCACCTGCAGTAACAAGCGCGAAACATATTTAAAGGACGCGCGCACGGTCATCGTGGCACGCAAGTTGCGTGAGGGAGAGGAACCGACGGTGGACACCGCCAAAACAGTCCTCAACGAGGACGTGCTGATGCCGAAAATGTGGTACGTTGCCCAGGGCTTGGAATTGCCCCGGGTTTATCAATAAAAAGGACAGATACTATGAATGAAGTAATTCTTATTAAAAACGGAGAGTTGGCGCTGAAAGGACTTAATCGCGGCACCTTTGAGGAGGCACTCTTAAAGAATCTGCGCTATCGCTTAAAGTCGCTGGGCAGTTTTACACTGCGCAAGGCCCAGTCAACGGTGTATATCGAGCCGCAGGACGAGGACGTGGATTGGGACGAGGTCAGCGAGCGGGTAGCAACCGTGTTCGGCATTTCCGCTTTCTCCCGCGCGTGTGTGGCGGAAAAGGACATGGATGCGATCCGACAAGCGGCGGCAACCTATTTGGCGCAGCCGTTATCCGAGGCGCGAACCTTCAAAGTGGAGGCAAAACGGGCGGACAAGCGTTTCCCCTTGACTTCACCCGAGATTTGTGCCGCGGTCGGCGGATATTTGTTGGAGAAGAACCCTCACCTGACGGTGGACGTGCACGAGCCCGAAATGACGGTGTGGGTGGAGATCCGCGATTTTGCGGCGTATATCCACGGTCCGCAGCTGCCCGGTGCGGGCGGTATGCCGGTGGGTACCGGTGGAAAAGCCGGCATCCTGATTTCCGGTGGTATTGATTCCCCGGTGGCGGCTTACATGATGGCGAAGCGCGGTATTCAATTGACCGGTATTCATTTCGCCTCGCCTCCGTATACCAGCGAGCGAGCGGAGATGAAGGTCATTTCGCTGCTCCAGAAGGTCGGTGTATATGCCGGGCGCATGGCGCTGCATATCGTTCCGTTCACCCATATTCAAGAGGAGATCGGCAGGGCATGTCCCGAAGAACTGTTTACGCTGATCATGCGGCGGTTTATGATGCGGATTGCGGCGCGGATTGCGAAAGATACGGAATGCGGTGCGCTCATTACC
>CAYVDQ010000150.1:0-3305 GCA_964450615.1 uncultured Eubacteriales bacterium
AGGTCGTCACGGTCGAGGTGCCGCACAGCGCACCGACGGTGGTGGCGATCGCATCGGACAGCATGCCGCGGTTCATGTTCAGCGGCTCACCGTTCTCGTCCAGCAGATCGGCGCGCTCACACGCGGCATACAGCGTGCCGAGGGTATCAAACATATCCACCATACAAAAGGCAAGCGCCGTAGTCACCATGGTCAGCACTAAATTGGCACCGCCGTGCTCCGCCGCGTATGCGGAGAAATCAAAGCCGTCTGTCACCACCTTGAGGAACGATTGCGAACCGAATTCCTTGAATGCCTGGGTCGGGCTCACAAAGCGAATGTTGAGCTGTGCATAAAAACCGTCCACGGTAAGTCCCAGCAGATAATACAGCGCCATGCCGCCGATAATACCGATCAGCACCGCTCCGCGCACCTTTTTGTGACTCATGATCACGATCGCCAGAAAGGTGCACAACGTCACGACCATCGGCATAATATCGCCCCAGCCCTGGCTGAGCAGATTGAAGGACGCCAGATCCACACAGGTAGACGGATTCGGCACCACGATCCCTGCGTTTTGCAATCCCAACAACGCAATAAATAAGCCGATACCTGCCGGAATGGCGACACGGACCGCCTCCGGCAACGCGTCAAAAATCTTTTTGCGAAGACCGGTCACGGTCAGCAAAATAAAGAAAAGACCTTCAATCAAGATCAGCACCAGCGCATTGGCATACGACAACCCAAACCCGATACAAACCGTATACACAAAAAACGCGTTGAGCCCCATCCCGCTCGCCTGTGCAAGCGGCAGATTGGCAAGCAATCCCGCTAAGATCGTTCCCGCGACCGCCGAGATCGCCGTTGCAATATAGATCGCGCCGTAGGAAACTCCCAAGGGGTTGGAGCCGTCACCGAACGGATCGGCAAACATATTCGCATTTACCATCAGTATGTACACCATCGCGAAAAAGGTGGTCATGCCCGCGATACACTCCGTTTTCACCGTCGTGCCTCGTTCTTTTAATTTGAAAAACCGTTCCATACCCGTACTCCTTTTTACCGTCCTTTGTATTCCTGTCTTAAAATTTCCGCCATTTCCTCCGGCGATTCCTGACAACCGCCCGCGAGCCACATTCTGACAATGGCGTTAAATCCGTTTCTGAAAAACTCAACGTGGTATCGAATCCCCACGTTGTCGAGTTCCATTTCTGCCCGTTTCGGATCGTAAACCGAGATCAAATGCTTATCGTCATAGCACAGTTTGAAATACGTCTTATAGAAAATAGGGTTATCCTTAATATGCCGAAACATCTTCAGTGCACCGGTGCGTTCTGTAAAATAATCGTAATCGGCAAACAACTCTGAAAAATCGTTTTCCAGTTTCTCCTTCGTTTTTTCCGCAAGATCGTAGATATCGACATAATTCGCATAAAAGGTGCTGCGGTTGAGGCCCGTGAGCTTGACGATATCCGAAACCGTTATGTCTTTCAGCTCGCGGCTTTGCAGCAGCTCGATAAACGCTTTTTCAATCTTCTCTTGCGACTCTCTTCGCCGTCGGTTGTTTTTCACATTCATACTGCTCACCTATTATGCCAACACTTGTCGTGAATCTGATGATTGTTTTCGCGTGTCCGAAAACATTATACTATGACTGTATTAAAAATACAAGTGTTCCGATATGGTGCAGGTTAGCCAAAGCACCGAAATCCCGCCCTTTTGGGCTGGTTCAGGTTTGAATGTTTTGGTTAGAGCACAAGAAGTTGCCCGGGCTGAGCGGCAAAAACGTATTACGCACGGTTTGCGCGATCGCCATCAACGTCAAAGCCGGCGACGTCTTCCCGAAACGCATACAGGCTTTCGGGATTATCGGTATTGTAAAGGCTGTCTTCATCAAAAAATCTTTGGGGGTGGTGCCGATTGTCACGTAAAGCTTGGTGATAATTTCCGAAAACACAGCTTCATCAATTCCCTTATGCTCCGCAATAATCTTTTCGTACATTGCCGGAAGGAGTAAAACAATGTGGCGGAGCCCCGATATTTTTGTCAACGGTCCATAGCGGCGTTCCTGCGTTGAAAAGTCACAACCTGTAGCCTTTTACCAACCTTTGAGATACTCGCAAATTAACGTGAATCGCTGATCGTCGCTAAATAACCCCTTCGCCTTTACGCCGCAGCATAAATACCCCCCGCATGGCGTAATCATTAAGGGACATTACGCCATGCGGGGGGTATTGGATTATTTTTACCGGCTATTGTATGGTCTTTTCCGAAAAACTTGTTTGGCATACCGCTTGTTCACAGTGTTGCTCTCCCACAACAGGAACTGTTTTGATCATTTGCGCCACTGCACCCCCGATGAGTTTGACCCCTTCTTCATTGGGGTGGATCATATCGTCTCGAAGATAGCGCTCTTTTTCATCGTACAGCAACGAAAACAAATCGTTGATAAAGATATCCTCATCCTTAAACGCTTCCAACACGGCGGCGTTGTAACGAACGATATCGGAATTTTTATGTGCCGGCGGCATAGGTCCCGGCAGCGTATCCTTTTCATCACTGACAGGCGTTGTGGTGGCAAAAATCAAGGTGGCGCCCGTACTCTTCAGAACGCGAAGAATTTTCTTCATATTCCGAACATACTCGTCGAGCGATATAAAACAGCCGTCCTCTTTATACAGGATGGCTGTGTCCCACAGTCCCGCATTGAAATGAATGATATCCGGAGGCGGGAATTGTGCCAACCAAAACCGAAGGCTGTTAAGAACAAAGGAAGAAAACCGGCAGTTATCCTGCGGTGCATATACCGTATAGGCATCCCCCAATCTCGCCTGTACCTCTTTTTCGTAAAACATCCGTATGGAATCACCGATCAAAAGCACGTTCATTGCAAAAGCCCTCCTTCATCCGTTCCGGTTTTCAAAAATTCTTGCACAGATTCGCTTCTAAAATCGTACAAATGCCCGAAAGTCCTATTTTTTCAAGAGTTTCGGGCATTATTTATTTCCCACTCGCTCCCGAAAAACATAACTTAAACATTTTTGTATGGGTGTTTTTACTCATATTATCGAAAGTGTTCAGATTGCCCATAAATATGGACTGTCAGCTTTTTTGTTGCCATAGTGTTGCCACGCTGACAAGAGTATTATAATGAATCTGTTTTCAAAATTCAAGGGATTTGCAAGATTTCATCGTTATCTGCCCCGATCTTTCGCTTTCAGCACTTCAGCCTTTTTAGGTGACTCTCTGCGCCGCTTATTGTTCTTTACGCTCATAACAATTCTCCATTATTCCAACACTTGTCGTTTAATTGTTGATTGTTTTGC
>CAYVDQ010000151.1:0-3272 GCA_964450615.1 uncultured Eubacteriales bacterium
AGCGAATGCTGTCGCATTCGTGAGTATTTTAACGAAGGATGAGCGCAAATTGCCCTTTTTAAAACAAGGTTCGAATGAGTCGCGCCACCTTATGCAAACCTTGCATTTAACGGATCGGGAATCGGATTTGCAGCTTGCTGCGGATTTACTGAAAAGCGGTGAGCTGGTCGCCATCCCGACCGAAACGGTATACGGGCTCGCGGTGGATGCTCGAAACGGTGCGGCAGTGGCAAACATCTTCAAAGCCAAAGGCCGTCCGGCGGATAATCCGCTGATTGTGCACATCGCGCACTGTGATCAATTGAACGAACTGGTAACCGACATTCCGTCAGCGGCAGAGACACTCAGTCGGGCGTTCTGGCCGGGACCGCTGACCATGATTTTCAAAAAAGCCTCCTGCATTCCAAACGAGGTGAGTGCAGGACTGGATACCGTGGCGGTCAGAATGCCGTCACACCCCATTGCCCGACGTATCATTGAACTGTCCTGTCCGTTGGCAGCACCCTCTGCCAACCGTTCGGGCATTCCGAGTCCGACGGAGGCGGCGCGTGTTGCCGAAGATATGGACGGCCGCATTGCCGCGGTGGTGGATGGCGGCGCTTGCGAGGTCGGTGTGGAATCCACCGTTGTGGACGTCACGGGTGACCGCGTACGCGTGTTGCGCCCCGGTGCGGTCACGGTGGAAATGCTCACACGAGTGGTGGGCGAAGTCGAGGTGGATGATGCCGTCACACACGAGGTGAAGGTGGGGCAAACGGTATCGTCCCCCGGCATGAAATATAAGCATTACGCGCCGAATGCACGCGTGGTACTGGTGAAAGGAACACCCGCCGCCTACACCGCCTATGTCAACACACACGCTGCAGACGGTGTGATGGCGCTGTGCTTTGACGGCGAAGAAACCAACTTGAAGGTGCCGTTTTTGACCTACGGCACGCGTGCGGATCATGCAGCGCAGGCGAAGCGGTTGTTTGAAGTCTTACGCCTGTTAGACGAGCGGCACGCATCCGTGGCATATACCGCGTGTCCGTCGCCCGACGGCATTGGGCTCGCGGTATACAATCGCCTGCTGCGTGCGGCAGGGTTTGAGGTGATCGAGCTTGAGTGATCTCTTTATAATCGGTCTGACCGGCTCTACCGGTGCGGGAAAAAGCGAGATTGCGCGGATCATGGCGGAACGGCCGCTTTGGACGGTGATTGATGCGGATGCGTTATCCCGCCGCGTTGTTGAACCCGGTCAGCCGGCGCTTAAAGAACTGGAAAAGCGCTTTTCAGCCGATATTTTGAACGCGGACGGCACGCTCAATCGCAAGCGTCTTGCCGAAAAAGCGTTTTCGTTACCCGAAGAAACGGCGGCACTGAATGCTATTGTGCATCCCGCTGTGCTAAAGGAGATACACGCTGAATTGCAACGCGCCGCCGAAAACGGCAAGACGGTTGCCGTGATCGACGCGCCGCTTTTGTTGCAGGCGGGGTTGGATGCCATCTGTCATTACACGGTGGCGGTAGTTTCTACGCCGGCGTTACGCAAATCGCGCATTATGGCGCGGGACGGACTAACAGTCGAGGAAGCCGACCGTCGCATGCGTGCCCAGCCGTCCGACGACTTTTACGAAACACGTGTTACCGCGCTGCTCTACAATCTCGGTGACCGCGAAAGCTTGTGTCAGGCAACACGCAGTTTGTGTGAGAAAGTCGAGGGCTTGGCTGTATGAAACAAAAAGCCATCAAAATAGCCGTGATTGCCGTTGCGGCTGCCCTGGTACTCGCCGTGGGCGGAGTGGTGCTGCACTACGCATATCAGGCATATCTAAAATCCGCTTACCCGCTCAAATACGAGTCGATCGTCACGACCTATGCCGACGAATACGACCTGCCGCCGTCGCTGATCTATGCGGTGATCCACACCGAAAGCCATTTCCGCGAGGATGCGGTGTCCGGTGCCGGTGCCAAGGGCTTGATGCAGTTGATGGACTCAACCTATGAGTGGATTCAAACGAAATTTCCCGGGGAACCCGAATCGCTTGATCGTATTTTCGAACCGGAGATCAACATCCGTTGCGGAGCAAAGGTGTTGGATGTATTGCACGAACTGTTCACACATTCCGATACGGCGATCGCGGCATATAACGCGGGGAACGGAACGGTTTCCAAATGGCTGGGCGACCCACAATATTCCACAGATGGCGAAACACTGACGCATATTCCGTTTGCTGAAACCGAAAACTATGTTAAACGCGTGAAAAGCGCGCAGGAACGTTATCAATCGCTTTACGGCATTGAATAGGAGGAGTTTATTATGACAGAAAAAACCGCAGCTGAGCTGCTGCGCGAAGAGTTGTGCTATCAACCGAAGAACACCTTCCGCGTGCTCGTCGAGGACGAACTGAAACAAGCGGACGCGTATTGCGATGGCTACAAGACGTTTTTAGACCGCGCCAAGACCGAGCGCGAAGCGGTCAGCGAGGCGATCAAACTCGCCGAATCGAACGGTTTTGTGTCGTTCGATCATACGAAACCGCTCAAAGCGGGGGATAAAGTGTATGTGAATAACCGCGGTAAGGCGTTGTTACTGGCGGTGATCGGCACCCGCCCGCTCACGGAGGGTGTATCCATCGCGGCGGCGCACGTGGATTCGCCGCGACTGGACTTAAAGCCCAACCCGCTGTACGAGGATCACGCGCTCGCGTACCTGGATACCCACTATTACGGCGGTATCAAAAAATACCAGTGGATGACCATTCCGCTGGCATTACACGGTGTTGTGGTGCGTAAAGACGGCTCGCGCGTGACGGTATGTATCGGCGAAGCGGCGGATGATCCGGTGTTGTGTATCACCGATCTGTTGCCGCATCTCGGTGCCAACCAGATGAAAAAGACCGCCGCGGAATTTATCGGTGGTGAGGAGCTGAACATTCTCATCGGCTCCCGCCCGCTTACCGACGAAGAAGGCGCAGATGCGGTAAAACTAAACATCTTAAAACTTCTCAACGAGAAATACGGCATCACCGAAGCCGATTTCCTGTCCGCGGAGTTGGAAGCGGTTCCCGCCTACAAGGCTCGTGATGTGGGCCTTGATCGCAGCATGATTGGTGCCTACGGCCACGATGACCGCGTGTGTGCGTACACCGCGCTGACCGCCACCTTTGCGCTGGAAGATCCGGCGTATACCGCCGTCACCATTTTAGCGGACAAAGAGGAGATCGGTTCGGAGGGCAACACCGGTATGCAATCCGCGTACCTGCGGTATTTCATTGAGGATATCGCGGAGG